>URDD01000024.1 GCA_900546395.1 uncultured Bacteroidales bacterium
GTAGCGGGACCCAGGATTGAACTGGGGACCTCATGATTATGAATCATGCGCTCTAACCAGCTGAGCTATCCCGCCATATTGTCGTGCAATATTATTTGTTGAGATAGAAGGACTCGAACCCTCACTGACAGAGCCAGAATCTGTAGTGCTACCATTACACCATATCTCAATGTTTTGTCTTTCCCGCACTTTGTCAGGGCAATTTCCTTACTTTCTTTCCTTTCGGCAAGATTTTTAGTCAGGGCGCAATATCTTGCAACTGCCCTTTTGGTTTTGGGATTGCAAAGGTACAAACGATTTTGAAATCTGCAAACTTTTTTACATAAAAATTTCTAAAATATTTCTCTCCGTCAGAAAAAACGTGCATAGGTTTCAACTCTTTGACAGGCAGACTGGTTATTTTGTCAAAAGAACGACAGCATATACTTCACACCCTTCACCACGTCCGACAAATCCAAGTTTTTCTGTAGTTGTAGCTTTGACGGAAATATTTTCTATGGAAACACCCATTATTTTGGCCATTGTTTCTCTCATCTGCATGATATAGGGAGCAAGTTTAGGTCGCTGCATAGCGATAGTAATGTCTGCATTTCCCAGACTGTAACCATGCTCTTTTATGAGTTTCATTGTTCTTTCCAGCAGTATCTTGCTGTCTATCCCCTTGAATTCGTCAGATGTATCAGGAAAGTGCTTTCCTATATCTCCTAATGCAAGGGCACCCAGCAATGCATCACACAGAGCGTGTATTGCGACATCTCCGTCGGAGTGTGCTATGCATCCTATCTGGCTGTCTATCCTTATCCCGCCAAGCCAAAGTTCAAGTCCTTCAGCAAGAGCATGTACGTCATATCCGTTTCCGATTCTTATACTTTCCATAGTGATTCTTTTATACTGTCCCGTCCATCTTGTTTGACCGGGATTGGGGCAATGGTACACCCCGTATTTCCTTTATATATTTTTAATGCGTACAAAAATAGAAAAATTACTTAAAAATCAGTAAATTTGCCCTTCGTTAAAGACAGAAGTTATGGGATTTAATTTTAGTTTCTTTGGAACGCAGGAGCATAGGGTTTTTACTTATAAACCAAGGTATTATGATCCGGAGAAAGAAGCGTTGAAGGAAAAGTTCGGTGAAGTTGACGGTAGCAGAAAAGAAGAAAAGTATGTACCGGGAACTCTTCTCAAGGGCAGCTTCAGGGACGGAAATTACCAGAAGACCAGGGGTGCAAGCAAACTCCAGAAAATAATCGGATTTGTGGGTCTTGCCACATTTTTTATAATTCTGGTGCTGATAGCAAAATTTTATTCTTTGCTTTGGTAGCCGGGCTGCCGTATTTTTTGGCCGATATCTGACGGGAATACAGTTTGTTTTCCTGCCGGTTTTGTTGAATGTCAGAAGAAAAGAAAGGATGGATATAAGGATATTACCAAGCAATATTGCAAATATGATTGCTGCAGGGGAGGTCGTTCAAAGGCCAGCTTCTGTAGTAAAGGAGTTGATGGAGAATGCTCTGGATGCAGGGGCTTCTCAGGTGACAGTCATAATCAAGGATGCCGGGAAAACTTTGATTCAAGTCATTGATAACGGTTGCGGGATGACACCTGATGATGCAGTGGTATGTTTTGAGCGTCATGCGACATCAAAAATAGCTGCCAAAGAAGATTTGGAAAACATATTGACATTTGGTTTCAGGGGGGAGGCTCTGGCTTCAATAGCCGCAGTGGCTGAGGTGACACTAAAAACGAGACGAGAGCAGGATGAATCAGGATGCGAAGTGGTATTTGCTGATTCCGGGCACATTTCCACAAATGAAATTTCGACACCTGCAGGAGCTAATTTTTCAGTGCGTAATTTGTTCTATAATGTGCCGGCGAGGCGCAAGTTCCTGAAATCTGACAATGTAGAGTTCAAGCACATAGTGACAGAGTTTACCCATATCGCACTTGCCCGTTATGATAAGGAGTTTACCCTCGTTCACAATGACAGGCCAGTATTTGTCTTGAAGCCTGCTAAATCACTGAAATTCAGGATTCAGGATATGTTCGGAAAGAATGCAGCCCAAAGTATCATAGATATTGCTGCAGATACTTCGGTTGCAAGAATTTCAGGATATATCGGGAGACCGGATTCTGCAGTAAAGTCGCAGAGCAATCAGTATTTTTTTATCAACGGACGTTATTTCAAAAGTCCGTACTTCCATAAGGCCATAATGAAAGCATATGAAAAGCTTGTTCCGGAAGGATCGGCTCCGTCATATTATGTTTTTATGGAAGTGGCTCCGGATGCTGTGGATGTTAATATCAGCCCTACAAAGACAGAAATTAAGTTTGAGGATGACAGTGTCATTTTCCAGGTGCTTTATGCCTGTGTCAGGGAGGTTCTTGGAAAAAATTCTTTTGGAGGAAGTATTGACTTCGATGCAGCAGATGCTCCCGAAATACCGGTCTTCGGCAAGAATTTCGAAGAATTGTATCAGGCGGAGGAGCCTCAGATAGGGACAGATCCGATGTTCAACCCGTTTGATAATGATGGTTTTCCTTCTGAATCCTCCGGGTTTGACAATTCTTTCGGCATTCCGGGCCAGAGTCCTGAATTGCAGGGAATTCCTTCAGGAACAATGCCATCACAGCAGGTCTATCACAGCCAAGGATTACAGAATCCTGATTTTCAGTTTGCGGGGCAGTGGAATTCAGGTATGGATGACTTTGGAGCACAGGAGGCTGACCTTCCATATATGAGGCATTCGTCATATATTGACAAGAGAGAAGACTACGGAAAACTTTTTGAAGAAAAGACATTGCCTTCCAAAAGTATTCTGATAGTTCAAGGCAAGTATATATTGACTAATGTGAAGTCGGGAGTTCTTGTCGTGAATATCAGACGGGCCACGGAAAGAATCCTGTTTGAGCGTTTTTTGGATTCATTCTCGAAAAACGCTCATGTGACACAAGTTTCTCTTTTCCCAGTGTCTGTGCAAGTCGGAGTGGAAAACATGCTGGTTTTTCAGGAACATTCGGATATGCTTTCTTCGCTTGGATTTGACATAAGGCCGTTCGGCAATGATACAATAGTAGTAAACGGTGTTCCTGAAGGTTATTCGGCAGAACCGGGAAAAGTGCAGACAATGGTTGCAGACCTTTTGTCTGTACTCTCGGACGCGCACAGTCTTTTGCCTGGAACAGTAGCTTCAGCGATGGCTGAACGGTTTGCCAAACTGGGTGCGGCAGGGCAGGATGCCATAACTTCTCCGGTTGAGGCACAAAGATTGATAGACAGCCTCTTCTCCTGTTCAAATGCCGAATATACAAGTTCGGGGCACAGGACAATGATTATAATCCAGACTGAAGATCTGGACAAGAGATTTTAATAAATGAAATAAAGATTTGACAGATGTATTATTCAAATAACAGAGGCGGTTTTCTTGCGTCTATACCGTCTGTGACGCGCAATATCATTTTCATAAATATATTGGTTATGATAATGACCTCGCTCAACGGCGAGTTTATGTATGAAAATTTTTCGCTTTTCTATCCTACATCTCCGTTTTTCAAGCCGTGGCAGATTGTGACACATATGTTTATGCACGGCGGATTCTGGCATATTTTCTTTAATATGTACACTTTGTTCATCTTCGGATGTGTGCTTGAGAGAATGTGGGGACCTAAAAAGTTCCTGTTTTTCTATTTCGTAACAGGGTTGGGAGCGGCTTTGCTTCATACCGGTGTGCAGGCCATAGAAATGCAGGTCTATATGCAGCAGGCCGCAGAAGGTTCTACAGCTGCGATTTCTGCCATCCATGCACTTAAAATGACTCCTACAGTGGGGGCTTCCGGTGCAATCTACGGTGTCCTGCTGGGGTACGCAATGCTTTTCCCTGATTCTGTCCTTACTTTGATATTCCCTCCTGTATCATTGAAAGCGAAGTGGTTTGTCTTGATATTTGCCGGAATAGAATTGTTTACCGGAGTATTCGGACGAGGAGGCAGCGTAGCTCATTTTGCTCACTTGGGCGGAATGCTGTTCGGATGGCTTGTGATAATGTACTGGAAGAAAAAACATACATTATATACTTACAAATAGTAGAAAATACCTGTTTCCCCAAATGAAAAAAACGATAAAGAAGAGTGCAGGACGCATCCTGGCAGGTATAACGTCACGAACATTGATGTCCATTGCCGCCGGGCTTCTGTTGCTTTCCTATTTATCGGTTTTCATTAATCCGGCGAAGGCTTGGTTCATGACAGCATTCGGTCTTCTTTTCATACCGCTTGCAATCTTGAATCTTATACTTTTGGTATGGGCCTTGAAGCGTCGGTCCAGAACATTTCTGATACCGCTTCTATCTTTGTTGCCCACTGTTTTTTTCTTCGGTAAATATTTTCAGTTTTCTTCTTCTGCCGCAGAAGAAAATGCTGATATCAGAATCGTTTCATACAATGTAGGCAGATTCAGGGCTGCGACTGGAATTGATGATACATCTGCCTGTATGGACTCTATTGTGAATTTTCTTAAGCAAAGTAATGCAGATGTCATTTGTCTTCAGGAATTTCATATTAAAAATGTATCCGGACTCAAGTCTTATCTTTCGCGGAAATTCAGAGGCTACAATTCGGAATATTATATGAATATAGGTAAAGGCGGCGCTTCCGGAAATGTAACATTGAGCAGATTTCCGGTGCGGGGAAAGGGGAAGTTAGTTTTTGAGAAAAGTGCCAATATGGCACTTTATACAGATATTGTGGCAAAAGGTGAGACAATGAGGATATATAATTGCCATCTTGAAAGTTACAGCATATCACTTCCGAGGATTGTAAAGTCATTCAGAAATAAGGATAGGGAGTTTTTCCGTAAGACAGAGGAGAAAGTAAGGAGGTCTATTGCACGCCGTCCGAAGCAGGTGGATATGGTCCTTGAAAATATTGCGGCATCTCCGCTACCGGCTTTGGTTTGCGGAGATTTCAATGATAATCCGATGTCATATACATATTATCGCATTTCAAAAGGACGTTTGGACAGTTTTGCCGAGGCTGGTCGCGGATTCGGAGCTACTTATTCGTTTTTGTGGCCGATGTTGCGGATAGATTATATTATTTTCCCGGAGAACTTTTCGGCTGTGTCGCATTTTACACCGAAAGTAAAGTTCTCAGACCATTATCCGGTGATTGCAGGTTTGTCTTTTGAAAAATAACAGAAGAGGGTGCGGCGGGGAAAAGTTTCGCAAGCACTGCGCCAATCTTCGAATATCAATAATTTTACTTGCGGAACTTAAGCAGTTTGATATGGAAAGGACAGAAATATTGAAAGAAGCATTGGAGGTCTTGCGCTCAGGTGGAGTGCTTCTGTATCCGACAGATACAGTATGGGGACTCGGTTGCGATGCCTCAAATCCCAATGCTGTGGCCAGAATTTATGATATAAAGAAGCGGTCTGACAGTAAATCTCTTGTCTTGCTTGCCAGCGATTTGGATATGATTGCCAGATATGTGCAAGAGATTCCTGAGATGGCCGTACAGTTGGTAGAGGTGAATGACAGGCCCATGACGATAATTTATCCTGGGGCAAAAGTTTCGGCAACTCAGGCGGATCCTGTTACTGGCAAGTTTCCTGTTGACAAATATTCTCTTGCGCCAAATGCTGTGGCAGAGGACGGTACAGTAGGAATCAGGATTCCTATGATGGATTTCTGTGTGGAGCTTGTCCGTAAATTCGGCAGGCCTATAGTTTCTACTTCCGCGAATATTTCCGGAGAAGCTACTCCAAAGAGATTTTCAGAGATTTCAGAAGAGATAAAAAAAGCGGCAGACTATACCGTTGCTCCTGAATTGGAAAAAGGTTCTACAGGCCAGTCTTCATCTATAATAAAAGTAGGTCTGGACGCTACGATACAGATTATCCGTAAATAGAAGCAGGGATAGTCAGACAGGCAAGGATATGTTTCTTAATCCATATATTTGAAATAAACGGCGCTGACTGCTGTTATGGCAGCAGTTTCAGTACGCAGCCGTGAATTTCCAAGATGGACAGGCTGGAAGCCGTGCTTGAAAGCAAGTGCGGCTTCTTCTTTTGAAAAGTCACCCTCCGGTCCGATCATTATGATTATTTCCGTGCCGGAGTAGCCCTCAAGCGCACTTTTTATTGATTTCTTAGGGTGAGTTTCATCTTCAAAGCAGTAAGCAATAAGTCTTAGAATGCCGTCATCTGCAGGATTGCCATATTCCTTTATGAATTCTGAAACACTGATGGCTTCCTGTATTTCCGGAACCATTCCTTTAAGTGACTGTTTTGATGCGGATATAAGTATTTTTTCTGCACGTGAAGTCTTGAATATTTTCCTTTCAGAATGATTTCCTATTACAGGAGAAATGATATCGACTCCCACTTCACAGGCCTTTTCCATAAACCATTCATATCTGTCTGCGTTTTTGGTCGGAGCGACAGCCATCTGTAGCCTGTATGGGTGCAGTCCCCAGTTTTCGGTACACTCGATAATTTCTGCAGAAACGTTTTTCGGCGAGTCGTCTGAAATCCTGCATCTGTACAGATTACCCTTGCCGTCTGTAACTGATATTTCGTCTCCGCTCCGGTGTCTTAGCACTTTTATGCAATGCCCTGACTCTTCCTGTCCCATGCGGCAGATTTTTCCCTCAATTTCATCTGTAAAGAAAAGTTCCATTTTCTGAAATCCTTTTGTGCCAAAGTGCAAATATACGTGTATTTCAAGATAAAGTCACTAACTTTGCCGGGATTATAACGAGAAAGAAAATTTAATGAAGACATTTGAAGAATTGGGGGTGTCACAGGACATCCGGAGAGCCATCGAGGAGATGGGCTATGCTTATCCGATGCCGGTACAGGAAGAAGTGATACCTTATCTTCTGGGAGAAGACAACGATGTGGTTGCCTTAGCCCAGACAGGAACTGGAAAGACTGCGGCATTCGGGCTGCCGCTGATACAGAAGACAGACGTGGAGGCTAACTATCCTCAGTCTCTTATCCTTTGCCCGACAAGAGAACTTTGCCTGCAGATAGCAGGAGACCTGAATGACTATTCTAAATATATTGAAGGACTTAAAGTGCTTCCGGTTTACGGAGGTTCTTCTATTGAGAGCCAGATAAGGGCTTTGAAAAGGGGAGTCCATATAATTGTAGCCACCCCCGGACGTCTGATAGATCTTATGGAGAGAAAGACAGTGTCTCTATCGACAGTGAGGAATGTCGTGATGGATGAGGCAGACGAAATGCTTACAATGGGATTCTCGGACAGTATCAATGCCATTCTTGCTGAAGTTCCGCAGGAGAGGAACACTCTTTTATTCTCTGCTACAATGAGCAAGGAAATCAGCAAAATATCCAAGAATTATCTCAGAGACGCAAAAGAAATCACTATAGGCAGGAAGAATGAAGGCACTGCCAATGTCAGGCATGTGGCATATATTGTCCATGCCAGGGACAAGTATGAGACCCTCAAAAGGATAGTGGATGTCTATCCGAATATTTACGGAATAATTTTCTGCCGTACAAAGATTGAAACACAGGAAATAGCAGACAAACTTATGCACGAGGGCTATAATGCAGACTCTCTGCATGGAGACCT
The DNA here is from genome assembly GCA_900546395.1 of uncultured Bacteroidales bacterium. Classification (GTDB taxonomy): domain Bacteria; phylum Bacteroidota; class Bacteroidia; order Bacteroidales; family UBA932; genus Cryptobacteroides. The sequence goes on from URDD01000024.1 coordinate 7,596, forward strand.
GTCCCAGGCTCAGAGGGATCTGGTCATGCAGAAGTTCCGTATCAGAAATCTTCAGCTGCTCGTTGCTACAGATGTCGCAGCCAGGGGACTGGATGTTGATGATCTTACCCACGTCATTAATTACGGCCTGCCTGATGATACCGAAAGCTATACTCACAGAAGCGGAAGGACAGGACGTGCGGGCAAGACAGGTACTTCGATTGCCATTATCAATATGAAGGAGAAAGGCAAGGTGAAGGCTATCGAGAAAGTCATAGGCAAGGAATTCACTCTCGGTGAAATACCTACTGCAAGAAAGATTTGTGAGAAGCAGCTGATAAAGGTAATAGATGATCTGGAGAAGGTAAAGGTCAATGAGGAGGAAATCAATGACTTTATGCCTGAAATATACAGGAAGCTTGACTGGCTGGACAAGGAAGATCTCATAAAAAGAGTTGTGTCTCACGAGTTCAACAGATTTTATGAATATTACAGGAACAAGCCTGAAATCGAGGCGGCAACAGATTCCAAAGGGGAGAAGAAAGACCGCAAGGGACCGCGCAAGGCTGAGGAAGGATATGTGCGCCTTCATATAAACCTTGGAAAAATAGACGGGTTCAATCTTCGCGGACTTATGGATATGCTGAACGACAATACCAGCAAACGTGTCGATGTAGGAAGAGTTGACCTTATGAAGAAATTCTCGTTCTTCGAGGTAGATGAAAAAGAGAAAGACAATGTACTCAGGGCTTTTGAAGGGCTTTCCTGGAAAGGTCGTGAAGTAGTAGTGGAACAGGCTTCCGAGCAGCCTCGGGAGGACTCTGGTTCAGACGAGGCTGGAAAGGGCCGGTCATCACGTAAAGACAGGCGTAGAAGGGAAGGCGGACGTCAGGGTTCACGTTCAGAGTCAAGGTCCGGTTCTCGTTCAAGATCCGGAGACAGATCCCGTTCGAGAGAGGGCGGACGTTCCGGAAGAAGAAGACGTTAGTTCTGATGGCGGTTTAAAAACTCTCAGTATATCATGTTCGTAGGTCTGATATCAGATACTCACGGAGTGTTTGACACTCCTTTAATGGATTTCCTGCAGCCGGTGGATGAAATCTGGCATGCAGGGGATTTCGGTTCTTTGGAAACAGCGCAGAAGATCGCTGCATTCAAGCCTCTGAAAGGCGTATACGGGAACTGTGACAGTTATGATACAAGGCTGGAATATCCTTTGTACCAACTTTTTGACTGTAGCGGCATGAGGGTTCTGATGACACATATCGGAGGCTATCCCGGCCGATATGATCCCAGAGCTCGGGCTCTGATTGATGAATATCGTCCGGATATTTTCGTTTGCGGGCATTCACATATATTGAAAGTTATGCCGGACAGCAGGCGCAATATGATGGTTATAAATCCGGGGGCTGCCGGAAAATTCGGCTTCCACACACTGCGTACAGCTCTGAGGTTTCATATTGACAACGGAGAAGTCCATGATATGGAAGTATATGAACTGGAAAAGCAAAGAGCGGATGCCGGTCTCAATGATTTTTAGGTTTTACCAATAAAGGTCTGAAAATGAAGCAGAAATCAGTGTGGTTCTGCACATCGTGCGGAAATGAAAGTCCCAAGTGGATGGGCCGCTGCCCTGCCTGCGGCGAATGGAATACAATGGTTGAGGAGAAAGTCGCAACAGGAAAACAGACTTCGTCAAGACAGCAGAGTATTTCTGTTCCAGGAGCCGGCAGCAAGCCTGTGCTGTTGGCTGAAATAGATTCGACAGCAGAAAGTAGGATTTCCCTGAATAATGCGGAGGTTGACAGGATACTCGGAGGCGGGCTTGTGGAAGGGTCACTTGTTCTTATTGGCGGTGAGCCCGGAATAGGCAAATCGACACTGTCTCTCCAGATTCCGCTACACTGCAGTGGTCTGAAGACTCTTTATGTGACAGGAGAGGAAAGTGCAAAGCAGGTCAGGCTCCGCGCATCCCGCTTGGGCGGGGATGACAGCAACTGCTTCATATACAGCGAAACTCTGATGGAAAATATTATTTCCGAAGCCAGAAATGTACGTCCTGAACTGATGGTAGTGGATTCAGTGCAGACCATGTACTCGCAGTATGTGGAGTCATCTCCGGGTTCTGTATCCCAGATTAAGGAAAGTGCCGCCCAGCTTCTCCGCTTTGCCAAGGAGACAGGTATTCCTGTCATACTTATCGGACATATCACTAAAGAAGGCAGTATAGCCGGTCCTAAGATTCTTGAACATATAGTGGATGTCGTACTTCAGTTTGAGGGAGATAACCGTGGTGCCTACAGGCTTCTGAGAAGTATAAAGAACAGGTTCGGTTCGACTTCAGAACTTGCTGTGTTCGAGATGACAGGAAAGGGCTTGAGAGAAGTCAGCAATCCTTCGGAAATGCTTATTCCAATGCACGGGGAAGGTCTTAGCGGGGTGGCAGTGAGTGCTATGCTTGATGGCACGAGACCGTTTCTCATTGAAGTCCAGGCGCTGGTAAGTTCGGCGGCGTACGGCACTCCCCAGCGTTCTGCAACAGGCTTTGATGTGCGCCGGCTGAACATGCTTCTTGCCGTCCTTGAAAAAAGGGCCGGCTTCAAACTCGGGGTGAAGGATGTGTTTCTGAATATGGCAGGAGGCCTTCGTGTAAGTGACCCCGCCTGTGATCTGGCAGTGGTGAGTGCAGTGCTTTCGTCAAATTTCGATTTGCCGATATCCCCTGATACTTGTTTCGCCGGAGAGGTAGGGCTCAGCGGTGAAATCCGTCCGGTAGGACAGACTGACAGAAGGGTGATAGAGGCTCACAGGCTGGGATTCAAGAGGATTTACATTTCAGCTTTCGGAAGCAGTGAAAATATGCCTGAAGGAATAGATGTAATCCGGGTTTCTGATATTCCGGCTCTATGCCGCTCTCTGTTCCGTACAGGTGAGCATTAGGCTTTTTTCTCAGAATACCGGCGGGGAGCAGCGACGCATGTTTTACTCTATGCTGGAGATAGTCACATCATCGAATTCTGCCATATATTCAATAAGCCGCTCATTGTGGTTCCCGCGTTTGACTTTAAGTTCGAGACAGGCTTCATATGATTCTCCTGCCGGAGTGCGGCGATCCTTGAGTTCGTATGAATATATTTCCTGGCAATCTGCCTTGAGTTGTTCTATTACATGTTTGATGCTTTCTTTTGATTTCGCAGTGAATTTCAAGGCTACTGTAGTTGTTCCTATCTGTGGAATGATTGCATTAAGCACTTCGAGACCGAACAGGACGAGTGCTGTCGTTATTACTGCTATCAGATACATACCCGTACCGCAGGCAAGTCCTATTGCTGCAGTCACCCAAAGTCCGGCAGCCGTAGTAAGTCCGCGGACTACGTTTTTGTAGAATATTATTGTGCCCGCACCAAGAAAGCCAATTCCGGAAACGACTTGTGCTGCTACTCGGGATGCATCTTTTATTTCAGTTCCAAAGCCGAATTGTGATACAATACAGAACAATGCACTGCCCACTGCTACGAGAAAGTGCGTTCTGAATCCTGCTTCCTTTGCCCTGTATTCCCGTTCAAGTCCTATAAGACCGCCAAGAACTAAAGCTACAGAAAGCCTTGTCGTCAAATCAGTTATTAAAATCCAGTCTATCGTCATTTCTATTTTTGATTATTCAAACATTCCTTAAGAAACTGCCTGTAAGGCTTTAAACGTCATCTAAAGATAGCAATATATTTCCAATAGAAAAAACCGGGACAAAATCACTTCGTCCCGGTTTGAAATCAACAAAGAAAGATGCAGCTGTTACTGTAATTTATGTATAGCAAGCCCACTTCTGAGCTTCGGCTCAAACCAAGTCGTTTTCGGAGGCATTATATTGCCGGAGTCTGCTATATCCACAAGTTGTTTCATTGAAACCGGGTATAGTGCAAAGGCTACTGCCATTTCTCCGCTATCTACTCTCTTGGACAGTTCTCCGAGACCTCTGATTCCGCCGACAAAGTCAATTCTTTTGTCAGTTCTGAGGTCCTTGATGCCGAGAATCTTGTCCAGGACTAGGTTTGACAGGATAGTAACATCCAGAACACCGATTGGATCTGAGTCGTCATATCTTCCCTCTTTAGCTTCAAGAGAATACCATTTTCCGGCAAGGTACATAGAGAAATTGTGAAGGTGGTCTGGACGATATATGTCTGCTCCAACTTCTTTTACCGTGAAATCTTCAGACAGTTTTTCAAGCATCTGTTCAGGAGTAAGCCCATTCAAGTCCTTAACTACTCTGTTGTAGTCAATTATCTTAAGTTGGCTTTCAGGGAACGCTACAGTCATGAACCAGTTGTATTCCTCATCACCTCTGTGATTAGGGTTTGATTTTCTGCGTTCTGCCCCTACTCTGGCTGCTGCTGCGGTACGGTGATGTCCGTCAGCAACGTAGAATGCCGGAACTTCTCCGAACAGTTCAGTGATTCTGTCAATATCCTCCTGTGAATCTATTACCCAGAAATGATGCCCGAAACCGTCTTCTGCAACAAAATCATATTCAGGTTCCTGAGCAGTGTATTTTTTTACGATTTTTTCTATTTCTGCATTGTCAGGATAAGAGAAGAATACGGGTTCTATATTTGCATTCTGTATGTTTACATGAATCATTCTGTCGTCTTCCTTCTCTTTGCGTGTAAGCTCGTGTTTCTTTATTTTGCCTTCCGCATAGTCATCTGTATGGGCACATACAACAAGACCGTATTGAGTCCTTCCGTCCATTGTCTGAGCATAAATGTAGTAGCACGGCTTTTTGTCCTGTACCAGCCATCCCCTGGATTGCCAAGCCTTGAAATTTTCAACAGCCTTGTCATAGGCAGCCTGGCTGTGCTCGTCAACCATTGGGTCAAAATCAATTTCCGGTTTTGTTATATGGAGCAGAGATTTTTCCCCTGCTTCTGCTTTAGCCTCTTCAGAATTGAGTACGTCATATGGGCGTGCTGCAACTTCTTCGACATATTGTTTTGGCGGACGTACGGCCGCAAAAGGTTTTACTCTTACCATCTTTTAATCTGACTATTTGTTGACCTGGAACTTTCTGCATCCTGTTGCGAAGAACTCGACTATCTGGCGTGCGGCTGCAAGGCCTGCATTCATATTTGCTTCTGCAGTTTCAGCTCCCATTTTCTTAGGGGTTGCAAAAACTCTCTTTCCGAATTTGGCGTTCAACTCTTCCTGAGACACTGCCGCTATATCGGTAATGTATTTCAAATCTGAGCGTTCTGTAAGGACTTTTTCGAGCTCTTCCTCATTTATAACTTCTTTTCTTGCAGTGTTGACAAGACATCCGCCTGCAGGCATACGAGACAGAAGGTCATATCCTATAGAGCCTTTTGTCTGAGGTGTGGCAGGAATGTGGAGAGAGATGAAGTTACATTTTTCATACATTTCCTCGAGAGAAGCAGCGGGAACTACTTCATCAGCTTTCATTGCCTCTGCAGGAACGAAAGGGTCAAATGCCATTACTTCCATTCCTAAAGCTTTTGCCTTTGCGGCTACAAGTCTGCCTACATTTCCGTAAGCCTGTATGCCGACTTTCTTGCCTTTTATCTCAGATCCTGTTCCCGGTGTGAAGCAGTTGCGTGACATATATATCATCATTGCGATGGCCAGTTCAGCTACTGCATTTGAGTTCTGTCCGGGAGTATTCATAACTACAATTCCTCTTTCTGTGCAGGCTTCAAGACAAACATTGTCGTATCCTGCACCTGCCCTTACTACGATTTTCAGGTTCTTGGCGGCTTCCACTACTTCGCGTGTTACCTTGTCAGAACGTATTATAAGGGCATCTGCGTCAGCAACTGCTTCAAGCAGAGCTTCAGGAGAAGTATATTTTTCAAGGAGTACTGTTTCGTGTCCTCCTTCTTTAGCTATTTCTTTTATTCCGTTGACAGCTGCTGCTGAAAACGGTTTCTCTGTGGCTATAAGGATTTTCATGATCTTGCTGGTTATTATTTGAGGGTGACGAAAATTGCTTTTCAGTCACCCTGATAGTTTTTGTTATATGTTATTTTTTAAGCGCCTCAAATTCTTTCATGCAGTCAACCAAAGCCTGTACGCTTTCTTTAGGGCAGGCGTTGTAGATTGATGCCCTGAATCCGCCTACTGACCTGTGGCCTTTGATTCCTACCATGCCACGTGCTTTTGCAAACTCCATGAATTCGTCCTGAAGGTTTTCATATCCTTCAGCCATCACGAAGCATACATTCATGATTGAGCGGTCTTCTTTTGCTGCTGTACCTCTGAACAGAGGGTTGCGGTCGATTTCATTGTAAAGAAGCTCTGCTTTTTCTGTATTTATTTTGTTGATAGCTTCTACTCCGCCTATGCCTTTGAGCCATTTCAAGGTTTCTGTCATGACGAAAATAGGGAATACAGGAGGAGTATTGAACATGGATTCTCCGTCAATATGTGTACGGTAGTCAAGCATTGTAGGAATATATCTTGACACCTTTCCAAGTGCATCTTTGCGGACAATCGCGAATGTAACGCCTGCAGGTCCTACATTTTTCTGTGCACCACCATATATGAGGGCATATTTGCTTACATCTACAGGACGGCTCATAATGTCTGATGACATGTCTGCAATAAGAGGAACAGGGCAGTCCATATCGTACTTGATTTCAGTACCGTAGATTGTGTTGTTGGTAGTGATGTGGAAATAATCCAAATCTGCGGGGATTTCGTATCCTTTAGGTATATAATTGAATGTCGATTCTGCAGAAGAAGCTACTGCATAGGCATTTCCTATGCCTTTTGCTTCTTTGAGAGCTTTTTTGGCCCATACGCCTGTTTCAAGATATCCGGCTTTGTTCTCAAGGAAATTCATTGCCACATAAAGGAACTGCAAACTGGCGCCTCCGCCAAGAAACAGCACTTCGTGTGTGTCAGGAATATTGAGAAGTTCCTTCCAAAGCGCACGGCATTCATCCATTACTGCTCCCCACTCCTTTGATCTGTGGGAAACCTCTATGACTGACATTCCTGTGCCTGCGAAGTCTTTGAGGGCTTCGATAGCTTTTTCTACTGCCTGATCCGGAAGAATACATGGACCTGCGTTGAAATTGTGGACCTTTTTCATCTGTTTTTCAATTAGTATTTATTATTAAAATCAAACCATTTTTGTTTCGATTAACAATCTTTAATCGAAAACGGGTATAAATGTAATGATTTTTCTAGAATAAACTACGAATATCTGAATTTTTTTCACAATAATGACAATGAAGTAATATTTCGTTACCTTCTTTTATTGTTGTGAACCGTGTTTTTACAGGTTGGTGGTTTGTTATGCATTTCGGGTTCATGCATTTTACTACCCCTTCGACTTCATCCGGCATTGTGAGTTTTCGTTTTTCTATAACAGTGAAGTTCCGTATGATATTCACTGTAGCGTCAGGTGCTATCAAGGCCAGTTTGTTCAGTTCTTCATCTTCAAAGAACTTGTCGGCAATCTTGATGATTCCCTTTTTTCCGAAAAGTTTGCTGTTGAGGTTTATGCCTATGGTTATCTGACTTTCTATCCCTTTTAGATTCAATATGTCCAATGCTTTGTAAACATTTTCCGCAGGGATGTGATCCAAAACTGTTCCGTTTTCCAATGCGCTGACACTCAGTTTTTTATTTGCTTCATTCATTTCTGTCTTCAATTTTAATTTGTCGTAAACCAGCTTGTATGGAATATTACCTGTATCCCAGCAGGCAGGCGATGATGGCCATTCTGACGTATAGTCCGTTCTCAGCCTGCTTGAAGTAGTAGGCATAAGGTGTTTCATCTACGTCCTGGGATATTTCGCTGACTCTCGGAAGAGGATGAAGAATTTTCATATTCGGCTTTACACTTCCAAGCATGGATGCTGTCAGACTATATACATCTTTAACCTTTTCATATTCCATGGGATCGGTAAATCTTTCCTGCTGCACTCTTGTCATATACAGGATGTCGCAGTCATTGAGGTGTTCTTCCAATGAACTTGTCTCCTGATATTTGATTTTTTTGCTGTCAAGGAATTTTTTGTACTCCATAGGCATCTTCAGTTCGTCTGGAGACGTGAATATGAATTCAGGGTTGAAATGGGACATGGCCTGCAAAAGGGAGTGTGTAGTCCTTCCGTATTTAAGGTCTCCTACCATATTAATAGTAAGATTGTCAAGATGTCCCTGTGTCTGCATTATACTGTATAGGTCAAGCAATGTCTGTGACGGATGCTGATTGGCACCGTCTCCTGCGTTGACAACAGGTACTGAGGCAACTTCGGATGCATAACGCGAACTGCCCTCGAGAGGGTGTCGCATTATAATCATATCAACATAGTTGGATACCATCTTGATTGTGTCTTTCAATGTTTCTCCCTTGCTGACACTTGTGTTTGTAGCATCAGAGAAACCGATGACTCTGGCGCCAAGCCTGTTGACGGCTGTTTCAAAGCTGAGCCTTGTTCTGGTGGAAGGCTCGAAAAAAATGCATGCGATGACCTTTCCGTCCAGAATTTTGTTAGACTTGTTCTTTTCAAACTCTTTTGCTGTTTCCAGCACATGCAGAATCTCTTCCTTGGAGAAATCCTGGATTGAAATCAGACTTTTGTTATTCATATAATATAATTATGCCATTTCTTCTACTGAGCATCCTTCTATATTTGAGCAAAGATCAAGAAACCGCTCCACGAATGAAAGCCTTACTGCCAACTCCATTGAACATTCCATGTCGAACTCCTGTTTTGCAGGTGTCAGGGACAATTCCTTGACCATTTTCATGACATCATTCATATTAAGATATCCAAAATGCAGACGGAATTTTCTGGAAGCTGTCTTTTCTATTATGCTGGCGTTGCTTATGGCGTCTGCTGAAGATGTCCTGTATGCTCTTATAAGACCGGGAATTCCTAGTTTGATTCCGCCGAAATATCTTACCACAACAATCAGTATGTCACTGAGTCCGTTTGCATCGATTTGTCCCAGAATAGGTCTTCCGGCGGAGGAAGATGGTTCGCCGTCATCATTTGCTCTGAATATATCCCCTTTATATCCAAGACGGTACGCATAGCAATGGTGTCTGGCGTCGTGGTACTCTTTCTTAAGCGATGCAACTATTTCTTTTATTTCGCTCTCTGTTTCAACCGGGTATGCGAGGGCAATGAATCTGCTGCCATTGTCCTTGAACAGGCCCTCGGAAGTGGAGCCTATGCTTTTATAAGTATCTGTTATCTGATTCTCGTCTTCGTTCATACAGATGTCAAATTTAGGATTTTTTTCAGAAACTGCTTTGAATTTTTTGTACCTTTGGATGCGATTTTCTGTAAACAAGATTACTATGATATTGAAGTATAGAGTCTCACTCCCTGGAATTAAGGGATTTGCAAGAGTATATGAGGTGAAGGACTCCACCACACTTTATTCGCTGCACAAGCAGATGCGGGCAGATATGGACTTTCCTCAGGATCAGTTGGTCCTTTTCAAGGCAATGGATGAGAGGGGTGCAGTTTCTTCCAGATACGGTATTTTCAATCTCGGAGCAGGTACAATTGACTCTGTTACATTCGGGCAGACTTTGAAAAAAGGAGAGGAGACATTTTACTATTTTTATGATACTACAAATGTGAAAAGTGTTATCCTTAGCTATGAAGAGGCTGTAGAAGAAAGGAAAGGTGTGGTATATCCTGTGCTTGTTGAGTCAAAAGGACCAAATCCTGTTGAATTTGAAAACGGATATGTTGCATTTGAAGACCTTCAGGATGATAAGAAGAAGTCAATACAGGCAGGTGATGACGATGATGATGATGATGACCGTGATGATACTGATGACGGCATAGATACAGAGGAAATTTACGACGAGGATTCTGACGACGAGGAGTAGGTCGGTATTTCTGCTCTTGTTATATTGTTCTGCCTGTGAGAAAAAGACTGCTGATAATATTGGGGCCTACGGCCGTTGGCAAGACAGACTTCAGTATAGAGACAGCGCTGAAGTATGGATCTCCTGTAATATCATGTGATTCACGGCAGATATATAAGGAAATGACAATCGGGACAGCCGTCCCTTCTGCTTTACAGCTTTCTGCTGTGAAGCATTATTTTATCCATACCCATACGGTCCGTTCGCTTTATACTGCCGGTAAATACGAACTGGAGGCTATGTCGCTTATCAATGATTTGTTCCGTCAGGGTCATGATACTTTGGTGATGGCAGGAGGCTCAGGATTTTATATAGATGCCGTATGTAACGGACTGGACGACTTTCCTGAAGCAGACCTTGAACTTAGGCGTAGTCTTACGGAGAGATTGCATGAAGAAGGGGTAGAGTCTTTGCAGTTTGAGCTGAAAAGGCTTGATCCGGAAAGTTATGCATCTATAGATATTGCCAACGGCCAGCGAGTTATAAGGGCTTTGGAAGTATGTCTTATGACAGGCAGAAAGTTTTCGTCATTCAAGACTTCTCCGTCGCGCAAGCGTGATTTTGAAATAGAAAAGATCGGACTTTTGCGGCCTCGCGACATTCTTTATGAACGGATTGACAGAAGAGTGGTACGGATGATTGACGAAGGATTGGTCGATGAAGTGAAGTCATTGCTTCCCTATAGAGACCTTTCTGCACTGCAGACTGTAGGATATAAGGAAATATTCTCATGGCTTGACTGGCTTGAAGGCCGGCAGGCTCCATCTTATGTGACAGCGAAAAACAATGACGGCCCTGTCATGACTTTGGACAGGGCCGTTGAACTTATCCAGCGTAACACACGCCGTTACGCCAAACGACAGCTTTCGTACTGGAATCGGGATAAATCCATAAAGTGGATGGAAATCTGATTATACCACGTATGGACCACTCTTTATTCGGCAAAGAGTGAAATAATATTCAATATTACTTTTGAAGCCTTTTCCATGCTTTCTACAGGGATAAACTCCATTTTCCCGTGGAAATTGTGTCCGCCTGCAAAAATGTTTGGGCAAGGGAGTCCCATAAATGAAAGGTTTGCTCCGTCTGTGCCTCCTCGTATAGGCTGGATTACAGGCTTTATGTTTTCCATTTCCATAGCCTTCACAGCTTTTTCCACTATATGGTAGTGAGGCTCTACCTCTTTCCTCATATTGTAATACTGATGCTTGATTTCCAGAGCAGCAGTGCCTGCTCCATATTTAGTATTGATGAAATCTACGCACTGTTCCATTACTTTCTTCTTATTCTCATACAGGTTGATATCATGATCTCTTATGATATATGAGAACGAAGCTTCTTCTACAGTGCCGTTGAATCCTATAATATGGAAAAAGCCTTCATAACCTTCAGTGTATTCAGGTCTTTGCTCTATCGGAAGAAGACTGTTAAGTTCCATGCCGATAAGAATGGCATTGCGCATTTTCCCTTTTGCATATCCGGGATGGATATTTCTGCCCTGAATATGCACGGTGGCTGATGCTGCGTTGAAATTTTCATATTCCAGTTCACCGATTTTCCCTCCGTCCATAGTATAGGCATATCTGGCACCGAATTTTGCGACATCGAATTTTACAACACCGCGGCCGATTTCTTCGTCAGGGGTGAAACCTATTTTTATGTCTCCGTGCTTGAATTCAGGGTGAGTCACTATATATTGCACAGCATCCATAATTTCTGCAATGCCGGCTTTGTCGTCTGCCCCGAGTAAGGTAGTGCCGTCTGTTGTGACGATGGTCTGTCCTGTATATCCTGTCAGTTCCGGAAAATCAGCTGTTTTCAGAGTAAGTCCGCTTTCTTCATTAAGCAGAATGTCTTTTCCGTCATAGTTTCGGACAATACGTGGTTTTACATTTGCGCCTGAAGCATCTGGCGATGTGTCTGCATGTGCGATGAAGCCTACGGCAGGAATATCCTTGTCGCAATTTGACGGAATAGAGGCCATGACATATCCAAATTCGTCCAAAGAGGCATCTACTCCCATGTCATTGAGTTCTTTTTTCAGCATTTCAAGCAAATCAAGTTCTTTATGACTGCTGGGCTGGTTTTCAGACTCAGGATCTGACTGGGTATCTACAGCCACATATCTGAGAAATCTGTCAAGTATGTTTTCCATATGATATAAAATATTGGTTTTTCAGTTATTGTATGTCATTATTACTATTTTATATACTGGCATTATAAAAGTATTAGACTCGAACCCATAATGGCCATGCCTGCCACTACGCCGGCTATGGCAATGTGGTGCTTCCCATATTTCTCTGCAGTGGGAAGAAGTTCGTCCAAAGATATATAAATCATAATTCCGGCAACAGCTGCAAGTATAAGAGGAAATGCAATGCTTTCACCAGATATGTCTATACCCAGAAGCACCGTCAGGCTGTAACAGACAGCGGCTCCTGCCGGTTCTGTAAGTCCGGATAGTGTCGCGTAGAAGATGGCCTTACTCCGGCTTCTGGTAGCGTAATATATAGGTATTGCAACAGCTATTCCTTCCGGGATATTGTGTATCGCTACGGCAAATGTTATTCCCAGCCCTGTCTGTAAGTCATTCACAGATCCTATGAACGTTGCCATTCCTTCCGGGAAATTATGTATGGCAATGGCTATTGCTGACATTATTCCCAGTCTCTTGAGCGTCTTGTCGGGAGTATTACCTTTTCTTGATTCTCCTATCAGGTCTGTTGCCGGAGTCCTTGAGTCCAGGGACAGCCCAGTGGCTTCGTGAGGGTTTTCATATTCCGGAACTAAAAAGTCAATTAGGAAAATGATGCCCATACCTATGAAAAATGATATCAGGACAAGAGCTTGCCCGTCTGTAGCTGGTAAGATACTATGTATTGCAGTCCTGGCTTCAGGATATAGTTCTGCCAGAGAAATGAATATCATGACTCCTGCAGAAAGGCCAAGCGCAGCTGCGAGAAAGTTGCTGCTTAATTTCTTTTTGAAGATGAGCAGCAGTCCTCCTATACCAGTTGCAACTCCGGCCAGAAGAGTAAGGAATAATGCATTTAAGATATTTTCCATTTGTATTCAGAGTCCTTCCTTACTGCCTGTTTCCTTTTTTTTCAGATTTCAATGTGAATATGATGAAGAAGGCAATTATAGCAATATAAGGAATGATTGCTACAGGCTCTGTCCAAGGCGATTCTGGAATGGCAAGTTCTACATTTGCAAATTTGAGTATTGCACTCACAACTCCCATCAATGCGCCACCGGCAATAAATCCTGATGCTATCAATGTGCCTTTTTCCTGTCTTGCAGCATTTACATCTTTATCTTTGCTTCTTGAGCTGACAAACCATGAAATGGCTCCTCCTACCAGCATTGGCATGTTAAGGTCAATAGGTATGAACATTCCCAATGCAAATGCGAGGGCCGGCACTTTGAGTGCAGTCAGGACAATAGCGATTGCCGCTCCTATTCCGTACATAATCCAAGGAGCTCCTCCTCCGTTCATCATAGGCTCGATTACGGCAACCATGGCATTTGCCTGAGGTGCTACCAGTGCATTTTCTCCTGTAAACCCGTATGTTTTGTTTAAAACGAGCATAACACCTCCGACAGTAGCGGCAGCAACCAGTGTGCCGAGAAATTTCCATGTTTCCTGTACCTTTGGTGTACTTCCTATCCAATAGCCTATTTTCAGGTCTGTTACAAGAGCTCCGGCAACAGACAAAGCCGTGCAAACTACTCCGCCGATAATGAGGGCGGCAGTCATTCCCGCTGTCCCGTTAAGTCCGCATGCTACCATTACCAAAGAAGCGAGAATGAGAGTCATAAGAGTCATTCCACTTACGGGATTGGAGCCTACAATGGCTATGGCATTTGCTGCTACCGTCGTGAACAGGAATGCGATTATCCCGACTATCAGAAGGCCTACTACTGCGAGCCAGATGTTGTCAACGACTCCTAATGCGAAGAAGACAAATACTGCAGCCAGCGTTATGGCAATTCCTATCGCTATCACCTTCATTGAGATATCTCTTTGAGTGCGTATCACTTTTGCTTCATCACCGCTTTTCTTGCGTGTAAGTTCATTGGCCGCAAGTCCTACGGCAGACTTGATAACGCCGAAAGACTTTATTATACCTATTATTCCTGCAGTAGCAATGCCTCCGATTCCTATGTGGCGGGCGTAGTTTGTGAAAATCTGTTCCGGAGACATTGACCCTACCGTGGCTGTAATACCGGTATTCATAAGGTCGATTACCTGTCCTCCCCAGATAAGGTTCATAAGAGGTATTATTACGAGCCAAACAAGGAAACTTCCGCAGCATATGATAAAAGCGTATTTCAGACCTACTATATATCCGAGTCCCAGGACTGCGGCTCCTGTGTTGATTTTAAGCAGGACTTTAGCTTTTTCCGCTATCATTTCCCCAAACGGGAGTACTCTTGTAGTAATGGTTTCCCCCCAAAGTCTGAAAGTGGAAAGAATGAAGTCATACAGACCTCCTGCCAGTCCGCTTGCCAGAAGTGTAATTGCTCCTTTTCCTCCGCTTTCTCCGCTTACGAGGACCTGGGTCGTTGCAGTTGCTTCAGGAAAAGGATATTTTCCATGCATTTCCTTTACAAAATATTTTCTGAAAGGTATCAGGAAAAGTATTCCGAGGACACCGCCGAGCAGGGAAGAGAAAAAGACCCTGGTGAAATTTACTGTAAGTTCAGGATATTTTTCCTGAAGTATATAAAGGGCTGGAAGAGTAAAGATAGCGCCCGCAACTATTCCTCCTGAACAGGAGCCGATTGACTGTATGATAACGTTTTGTCCGAGGGCATTCTTTTTACCCAAAGCACTTGATACTCCCACTGCTATTATGGCTATAGGTATGGCTGCTTCAAAAACCTGTCCGACTTTCAGCCCCAGGAATGCCGCTGCGGCCGAGAAAAGAATTGTCATGACAAGTCCCATCCCTACTGAATATGGGGTGACTTCAGGATAGTTTTTTTCAGGTGAGAGCAAAGGCTTGTACTCTTCTCCGGCTTTTAATTCTCTGTGAGCATTCTCCGGCAGTGTTGTCTGGTTCTTTTCTTTCATCAGTTTTGTTTTAAATGGTGCAAAACACTAATTTGGTTATATGTAAAAACATTTCCAAAAATACCGTATTAAATTTATATTGGCAAAAAATTAAACGGCATCTTGGCCGGCATTTCGGTTCTTTTGTGTACTTTCGTAAAATAAAATGTTTTGAATCGGATTATGGTCTTGGATTTATCCTGCTTTGAAAGTTTGTATTGTCAATACAGTGAGAGACTGAGAAACTATGCTTCTCACTATATGAAGGATGATGTCGGCCTTGCTATGGATATAGTTCAGGAGTCTTATGTCAGACTGTGGGAATCCTATCGCGGGAAAAGTGCAGAAAGGTGGCACCCGGTTTTATTCCGTATCGTAAGAAACAGGTGTCTGGACTATCTTAGAAGGAAAACGGTTATGTCTGCATCATGTACCATCGGAGACGACATCCTTGTCAGTGACGACGCTCTTTATGAACTTGATTTTTATTTCTCCTCATCTGACAACCGGACATTGTATGAAGAACTTTCTGCCAATGTTGACATTATAATACGCAGTCTGCCTGATAAGTGCAGGGAGGTTTTTGAAATGAGCAGGTTTGGAGGATTGAAAAACAAGGAAATTGCCGAGGAACTCGGAGTATCTGTAAAAACAGTGGAAAAGCATATGACTTATGCTCTCAAAACACTCAGACGGAAACTTGCAGACACAGGGTATATTGATGCCGCGACATGTTTCGCCATACTCTTTCTGTTGTCTTCCTGAAGAATTCTGGAAAACAGGTAGGGTAACAGACATTTCATCCGTTATATAGTAGAAAGCCGTTTTGGCTGGCCTTATTTAAACTAACACATCTGCTAATAACGAAATGAGATGGGATACGAAGAGATAAAGGACGCCGTTTTCAAATATTTCAGCGGTAAAACGGACCTGAATCAGGAATCGGAAATATTCAATTATTTGTCTTCAAAGCCTGACGGCCGTGAAATTCTGGAGGATATGGAGAAGGAATGGCTGGTGGAGAATGGGCGGAACCACTCTGTCAGGATGTCTTTCCAGATTCTTATGGAAAGAATTCGCAGGAGGAAGAGACGCAGGATATTTGCAGCAGTCGCAGCATCGGCGGCATCTTTGGCTGCAGTCGCTGTATTTTCACATTATCTGGTCTCGCATTATTCAGTGGCTGAAAGCTATGCATTTTGTACTGAAGCAGGAGAAAAGGTATGTATTACCTTGCCTGACAGCTCCAAAGTCTGGCTTAACAGCGAATCGGAACTTCATTATTATGAAATGGCCTTGTCAGGGAAACGTAAGGTAGAATTGAAAGGTGAAGCTTTTTTTGATGTGAGGAAGTATGCCCGCAGGCCGTTTGTCGTCTATGCCGGTGATGCGTCAGTCACTGTGACCGGTACTGAGTTCAATGTAAAGTTATGTCCGAAAGGAGATGTCCAGACTGCTCTTGTTTCAGGTTCGGTCAAGTTTGATGCCGGTTCTGAAACGGTGGCTATGGCCCCGGGAGATTTGCTGACATATGATTCGTCTGACAGGAGCATAAGCAAGTCCAATACTGATTTGAGCCGGTATGTAGATTGGGTAGAGATGCGGCTTGACTATCCGGAAATATCCGTAAGCAGACTTTTCTCCCGTCTTGAAATGATTTATGGTGTCGAGATAGATTACAGACAGGAAAAATACGGCAGCAGGATTTTTCGAATCATACTTAGTGACAAGAATTCAATAGAAGATGTCCTTGACGCCGTATCTGTCATGATTCCAATAAAATACGAAAGAAACGGAAATCTTATCATAGTGAAGGAAATATAAATTCTGAACAGGGATTTTTAACATATATAAACTATTAACCCAAATTAACACAGTCAGCAAATGAATAGAAACAGCTTGTTGAAATTAGCGTTCGCTTTGCTGTTATGTCTGGTTATGGAATATAGTTCCTATGCCCAGACTATAACCAAATCTTTCAGGAACGCAGCTCTGACGGAAGTAGTAAAGGAACTGGAACGTCAGACAGGATTGTCTTTTATTTATGAAAAAGAGGATTTGAAGTCAGCATCGGCAGTCACCGCTGATTTTAAAGACACTTCAGTCAAAGATGTATTGGATAAAGTCGTCCGTCCGCCTCTAAAATATGAAATCAGAGGCAATATAATAGCAATTACCAAATCAGCGGAAAAGACTAAGGTGAAATCATCAGTTCCGGAGGAGAAAACAGAGGTGTCAGGAGTAGTTGTAGATGCCGTTACAGGAGAGCCTGTCATAGGAGCTGCAATCTGGGTTAAAGATACCTCTATAGGTATTACAGCCGATCTTGACGGACGCTTCAGCCTGTCGTTTACCGGAAATTACGGTTATGTATCCGTTTCTTCAATGGGATATGTCAATCAGGATATACTTGTGAAAAAAGGCGTTCAGAGTGTCAAAATAAGCCTGGAACCTGATGATACGCAGCTGGACGAGGCGGTGGCTATTGGCTATGGACATCAGAAGAGGGCAAGTATAGTAGGTGCTATTACTACCATAAATCCGGAGACTATGAAGGTTCCGGTATCCAAAATATCCAATTCGCTTGCAGGACGCCTTTCAGGAGTTATCAGTGTGCAGCGTAGCGGAGAACCTGGAGAAGGGTCGGATTTCTGGATCAGGGGTATTTCCACCTTCGGGGCCAATGCTTCTCCACTTATTCTGGTAGATGGTATAGAGAGGGATATTGACCTTGTGGATGTTGAGGATATAAAAGAATTTTCAGTACTTAAGGATGCAGCTGCAACTGCGGTATATGGTGTGCGAGGCGCCAATGGAGTGGTTCTTATCACTACACGCAGCGGAAAAGAGGGAAAGCCTACAGTTACAGTTAAAGTGGAGAGCGGTATTGTTTCTCCGACAAAAGTTCCGGAAATGGCAGATGCTTTCCAGTATATGGAGATGTACAATGATGCAGCAGGTTATGCTTATTATGACGATGAGTTTGTAAGAAAAGTGCGTACAGGAGAGGATCCTGACCTTTATCCGAATGTTGACTGGATAGGCAGCATTTTCAGAAAAGTGAGCAACAATACCAGAGCCAATATCAACGTAAGCGGAGGAACCAATACAGTAAAGTATTATGTCTCCGGAGGATTTTATAATGAAAACGGCTTGTTTTCTAAGGACCCTATGCTTAACTACAATACAGGTACTTATTTCCGCAAGTTCAATTTCAGGGCAAATCTGGATATAAATATAAAAAAACACACAAGCCTTACCTTGAATCTGGCCACTACTTTTGAACAGAAAAATCAGGGAGGAGTAGGTTCGGAAAATATTTGGGCCTATGCATTGCAGACTCCGGCAATAATGTTCCCTATGGTTTATTCCAACGGCAAGTTTGCAGGTCCCGGTGCCTTACAGGGAAACAACCCTTATACGGAATTGACGCAGACTGGATACAAGCAGAATTTTTATAACAATGCCCAGTCTCTGGTAGCCGTAAAGCATGACTTTTCATGGCTCACAGCCGGTCTTTCAGCCACATTGAAAGCTTCGTTTGATGCCAACAATACTGCGTGGCAGAACAGGACCCGCAAGGCTGAGCAGTGGGGTAACCCTTACAGGGATGAAAACGGAGTACTGCAGCTGACACAACTGGTGGAAGGTTCGCAGACATTGAACTTCGGCTATGGGAACGGAGGTTGGAGGTCTCTGTATCTGGAAGCCAATATCAATTATAACAGATCTTTTGGAAAACATAATGTAGGAGCTCTGCTTCTCTATCAGCAGTCTCAGAAAAATTACGTAGGAAGCAGCGCTACGGATTCACAGGCCGCTTTGCCTTACAGACATCAGGGACTGGCATTCAGAGCGACATACAATTATGACAGCAGATATTTTATAGAGTTCAATGCAGGATACAATGGTTCGGAAAACTTTTCACCCGGACACCGCTTTGGATTCTTCCCGTCTGTTGCCGCAGGATGGATGGCCTCAAACGAGAAATTCTGGGAGCCTGTTTCAAAGGTAATCAGCCAGTTCAAAATCAAAGGTTCGTACGGACTTGTGGGAAATGACCAGATTGGAGGAAACAGACGGTTCATCTACCTTGAAACCATTAATGACGGAAGCAAATATAATTTTGGAGAATCAGTCACAAGTCATCCTTCATATATTATGGGAGAGTGGAGCAACCCGAATGTAGGCTGGGAAGAGGCCCGCAAGCTTGATGCCGGAGTTGAGGCGACTTTCTTTGACAAACTTAAAGTGCAGGTAGATTATTTCCGTGAAAACAGATCCGGAATTTTCCTTCAGCGCAAATCTATACCTGTCTATGTCGGAATTTCTTCCAGACCGTATGTAAATATCGGAAAAATGCGGAATTCCGGTTGGGACGCATCAGTGCAGTATGACCAGACAATCGGTCAGGTGACACTTTCTGCTATGGGAAATTTCACATTCGCAAGGAATGTTATTCTGGATCAGGACGAGCCGGACTGGACCGAGCTGTATATGAACAGGACAGGTCAGGCAAGATGGCAGCGATTCGGTTATGTGTCTGACGGACTTTTTAAGGATGAGGAAGACATAAAATCTTGGCCGGACCAGTCTTATTTTGGAGATATCAAGCCGGGAGATATCAAGTACAAGGATCTTAACATTGACGGAAAAATTGATGACAAGGACCAGAAAGCCATAGGATATACCGGAATTCCGGAAATTGTTTATGGTTTCGGGCTCTCCCTCCTGTGGAAAGGATTTGATGTATCAGTATTCTTCCAGGGTGTGTCTCATGTGGATTTCTCGATAAACTCAACTATGGTAAGAGGATTTACGGCATCAAAACCGGCTGAAAGCAATGTGTTCAGCGACGTTTATGAAAATTACTGGACTCCGGAGCGGACTGATGCGAAATATCCGCGTCTTACCACTACTGACAATGCGAATAACAGCCAGTCCTCTGATTTCTGGCTTGTAAACGGGCGTTATCTCAGGCTTAAGAATGCCGAAATAGGATATTCGCTTTCAAAGAGAGCGGTGCAGAAAATCAAGTTGAAAAATCTCAGGTTTTATGTTTCAGGGACAAATCTTCTGACATTCAGTCCATTCAAGCTTTGGGACCCGGATTTACAGACTGGCGCGGCACATTATCCTAACAATATGATGGTAAATGTAGGAGTAAATCTGTCATTCTGATAATGATTATACGCAGGTAATTAAAGAAAAAGTTATGAAGAAAATATATATAATTGTATCAATACTGATTTGTGGCATTGCATTTTCAGGATGCGACAGCTTTCTCGACCGTCAGCCGGATGACCAGCTGACGTCGAAGAATGTTTTCGACAAGAAGGAATCTACCTGGAAATATCTTGTAAATGTTTATTCTTTTATTCTGGACTATGCCGACCATTCGGGATATGGCAGTGCGTCAATATCTATTCCTGCTTCAGATGAAGCTTCCGGTGCATATACAGGCAGCAGGGCCTTTGCGTTGTGGACACATAACCAGCTTACACCGATGACAACACATGGCGGATATAGAAGCGGCCCTTACAAAAACCAATATAAAGGTATCCGTGAGGCTACTTTTTTTATGCAGAAAGTGTATGATTGTCCGGAACTTACGGATGAAGAGAAGAAAATCTGGTCTGCAGAGGCGCGTTTCCTAAGGGCATATTATTATACCGAACTTCTCAAATGGACAGGTCCTGTAGTATTCCTTGGAGATAAACTGGCGGATTTGTCCGATCCCAACCTTGACAATGTAGATCGGGCCTCGTGGAAGACTATAGTGGATTGGGTGCAGAATGAGTTTTTGCAGGCTTCGGAAGATCTTCCGGATTCATGGGGAAGTGCTGACCTTGGCCGCGCAACAAAGGGTGCGGCACTTGCTATCCGTGCCAGACTGCTTTTGTATAATGCAAGACCACTTTTCAACGGTCAGAACGGCACCGGCATGTATGATGACATAGTTAACAAGTCAGGCGAAAAACTTTTCAATACAGAATATGACCGGGAACGTTGGAAAGTTGCTGCCGATGCTGCCAAGGCTGTAATGGATTTAAATCTCTATCATCTTGTTGATGACAAGGACAAAACACCTCTTGAAAATATCCATGAAGCTTTTATGAGTCTTAACTCTCCTGAAAATATCTTCACTAAACAACAGGGAGGAAGTAGCAACAGATTAGGCTCAACACCAGCAGGTATCGGAGGAACTTCTTATGGAGGAATTTCTCTGACACAGAAGATGGTTGATGCTTTTGCTATGGAAAACGGAAGATATCCTATTACCAATATGGATACTCCGGAATATAAGAACGGCTGTGGCGAAATAGTCATTGATCCGGAGTCTGGATATTCAGAGACTGGAAGTACTGATTTTGTCAATCCGTTTTTTGAGGCATTTCCTCAGAAGCCTGTCACAGATAAGATTAAAACTATGAATATGTATGTAGGCAGAGAGCCTAGATTTTATGCCAATGTTTTCTGGAGCGGACAGACGTGGGTAGCTGGTTCTGTAGTAAAAAAGAATATACAGTTTTATCAGAAAGGCGGATCTGGCCCTATGACGTCAAACAACTATCCTCCTACCGGGTATCTTAATCTGAAATTCATAGATCCGACAGTGGCAACAACCAGCGGTGCTTGGGGAAATCTGTCCTGGCCAATGATAAGATATGCTGATATACTTCTTATGTATGCTGAGGCACTGATAGAATATGACTGTGTTACATATGAAAAGGAAATTCTGGATGCTTGGAACAAGGTGCGCAGCAGGGCTGGCGTAGATAACATTGAAGAGGTGTATCCTGAAATCAAGGGTAACGTAGAGCTCATGCGCAAGTATATAAGAAGAGAAAGGATGGTGGAGCTCTGCTTTGAAGGACACAGATATTTTGATACGAGGACTTGGATGACAGCTTTGATTGAAGACAATGGTGAGGTAGTCGGCTGTAATATCAAGGCTCTCAACCATAATATCGGAGGCGATTATTGGAAACGCACTTCCGTATTTGAGACTTATGGCGAAGGGGGATTCATGACCAGAAGGTCATTTACTGAAAAGAACTATCTTTTCCCTGTCAATCAGGAAGAACTGGACAGGGTTCCGGGCATGACTCAGAATCTGGGGTGGTAATCAGTACCGTAAGACGGTAACATTATGTAAAATGATGAAATTGGAAAATATATGAAATTAAAGAATATTATATCGGGAATCTGTGTTGTCACGACTATAGCTTCCTGTGAGAAAAGTCATCTCAATGACAATATGTATGATCCTGCCGTATATATTGTTAACCACGGCATCAATGATGATGTTTTCTATGTGGTAGAAGGACGCCATACGGTAGATATTAATGCTTATTGTGCAGGTGTCGGAGATATTGATCCGGCTGTATCTGTCAAAGTGAGTGAAGAAGCGCTGGCGGAATGGAATAAGGAGAACGGTCAGAACTTGAAAATGTTGCCGGAAGACTGTTATGTCCTGGAGTCTTCAGTAAAGACAATGTCTGATGCCAGAACTGCATTCTCCCTTGACTTCGACTGCGACCGTCTTGCAGAATTATCGGAATCAGAAGACTTTTCTGATCTGACAGGATATGCAGTTCCGGTTGTTTTGGAAAGCCATACTGACGGTATAGGGCTTCCGGATGATAAGAGTATAGCTGTTTCTGTAGTTGTGCCAAAGATGAATCTTATGAGTTTCTTTTTCGAGCAAGCTGGAGCTTCTGAGGTAAATCTTTCTTCATTTGAGGATGATGGTGAGTATATTTCGTATTCATACCGTATATATACTCCGGTTGAAAACCATTGGGATAATGAAGTCTCTTTCGAGTTCAATTTTGATGAGGGAGGCCTGGCGCATGAAATATTGCCGGAAGGTTCATATACCTTGACTTCATCTGCAGAAAAGTTTACAGAAGGGGTCTCTGAGATTTTCTATACAGTCAAGATTGACAAGGATGCTGTTGATGACCAGTTTTTTACTATGACGGCAAGAGTAAAGAGTGACGGCGAATATATTCTTGGAGGAGAGTCTTCTTCTACGGTAGATGTCTTTAACAGATATTATGTCGATAACAAGAAAATCAAGGTGTTGAGCTGTAATTCATTTGTTCCAGGGAAAGGAGCAGAGTTGACAATAGACGGCAATATTTCAACCAGGTGGGAAAGTGCTTACCAGAGTAACCATACAGGAATAATGGCTACTCCGTATGAAATCGTTTATGAACTGGAGGAGCCTTTGACTTCGTTCAGAGGTGTCGAGATATACAGGAGGAATGACAAATATGTAACAGACCTGAAAGCCGGCAAATGGTATGTTTCCACAGATGGAAAAATATTTACCGAAGTTTTGACTTTTGACTATGGGACCAGCAAGGACGTCGGACCGCTGCTTCACGAATGCGCTGCACCGGCAGAGGCCAGATTCATTAAATTTGAAGTAACCGAATGTGGTAGAAAAACAGGAAGCGGTGTTCCTTTGGCACATCTCAGTGAGGTAAATATAATATATAGATAGAATGATTGATATGGTTTCATCAAGTTTCTCAAGAATTGCAGCAGTATTTGCGTTGATTTTTTCCATTATATATGAACCTGCCTTTGCCGGTGATGGAAATAAGGACAATTCCTCTTTCATTCTTACTCCTGAAGCTCCGGATACGCCGAGAATAAACGGGGCAAGGAAATACGGGGCACGTCCGGGTTCGGATTTTCTTTACCGGGTTCCGGCAACAGGTGTGCGTCCAATGCTGTTTGCGGCTGAAGGTCTTCCTAAGGGATTGAAGATAGACAGCAGTACAGGAATTATTTCCGGGGCTGTGAAAAAAGAAGGCACATATAAGGTGTTGTTGTCGGCTGAGAACAGTCAGGGACGTTATGAACGTGAGTTTACTATTATTATAGGGGATAATCTATCCCTTACTCCACCTCTTGGCTGGAACTCGTGGAATTGTTGGGGCAACACAGTTACTCAGGAAAAAGTAATGGCAGCAGCAAAGGCTATGGAAGAAAAAGGACTTGCTGATTACGGATGGTCATATATTAATATTGACGATGGTTGGCAAGGTATCAGAGGTGGAAAATATAATGCTATACAGCCGAACAGAAAATTTCCGGATATTAAAGCCCTTGCTGACAGCATTCATGCGATGGGAATGAAAATAGGTATTTATTCAGGTCCCTGGGTTGCTACTTATGCAGGACATATCGGTACACATTGTGACAATCCTGACGGGCGCTATGAGTGGGTTGAGAAAAAACTGCATGATGAAAACTATAAATTGGACGACCCGTCCGGTAAATATACCAGAGAGAACCAGAGAAGAAGTGGCGAGTTTTCTTTTGCTGAAGAAGATGCGGCACAGTGGGCAGAATGGGGAATTGACTATCTTAAGTATGACTGGTATCCTGCGGACTATTACAGTTTGAAGGAAATGCATGATGCTCTTGCGGGAACCGGAAGGGATATTGTTTATAGTATATCCAATGGTGCGCTGTTTGGGCTTGCACCGGCTTTTGCTGAGTTTGCTCAGTGCTGGAGGACTACCGGTGATATTACAGATACATGGAAAAGTGTCAGCGGAATCGGATTTAGGGAGCAGGACAGATGGGCTCCTTACAGATCTCCGGGGCATTGGCCGGATGCCGATATGCTGGTAGTCGGACATGTCGGTTGGGGGGAGAAGACTTATCCGACGAGACTTACTCCGGATGAGCAGTATTCTCATATTACATTATGGGCAATGTTGGCTTCCCCTATGCTCCTTGGGTGCGATATGAGCAAACTTGACGATTTTACTATAAGCCTTCTGTGCAACAGTGAGGTTATAGACATACATCAGGATGTTCTCGGATACCAGGCTTCTAAATATTATTCAGACTCCGGTTATGCTACATATGTGAAGCCTCTTGAAGACGGGTCAGTAGCAGTGGCGATGTTTAATCTTTCGGATAGTATAAGGAAAATAGGATTTATTCCTAAACATATAGGTATAATAGGAACTCAAAAAATACGAGATGTCTGGAGACAGAAAGATATTGCGGAGATTGATTACAGACAGAGATGGGAGACAGAAGTGGCTCCGCACGGAGTAGTATTGGTAAAAGTATATCCTGGCAATACGAAAGATAAGGTCGTAGGTTATTTCAGAGGACGCTGAAATGGCAGAATATTTTTCTAAAAAAACATAAAAAATCATATTTTTATAAGTAATTGATTTTTAAAATGTTATAAAAATAGGCCAAAAAAGTTCAAAAAAAATATTAAAAAAAGTTGCAAAAAAATTTGGAGGGAAAGAAAAAGTCCGTATCTTTGCAGCCCGTTTGAGAAATAACGGTAAGTTCATTGACAATATTGAGAGAGATTAACGAGGTTAAACAAAGAAGCAAACAATGAAGATAGTCTGTAATATACAA
>URDD01000025.1 GCA_900546395.1 uncultured Bacteroidales bacterium
AATCGTCTATTATAGGGTACATTTCCCTGTTTGCATAAAAACTGTCCATAAGCCTTATACCCTGTTCAGCCCAGATGAAACCTTGTCTGTAGCAATTCCAGACATACCTGCCAATGTCTTTGCTGTCGGGTATGAAGAAACTCCTATAAGAATATCCAGTGCATCAGGAGAAATAAAAGGGTCAGAGCAACTCATACCGTAATTGTTTAGACCATTTGCAGGGCTGACACACACGGAAGTCTCTTCCGGAAAAGGCTTGCCATAGAAATTCTCGAACCACTTGGGTCTGATGTATTTGTCAATGACCTTCTTCATACTTCTGATGCAGTCATCATATAACTCCTGGTGTGAGGAGAAAAACTCGTGAAAACTGCTTTTCCTATAGAAGTCATTCAGCAGCAACACATACCTCCTCATATTCTCCTCAGTCCACCTGTTGTCGGTTTTATTGATATATTCGGGAAGATTCACTTTCTCATTCAGACTCAAACTTCCGTCTCTGATGCACAGCAGACCTGCAGACATAGGAACAGAAAAATAACTTACCACATAGACTGAGTCAGGAGCATCTCTCATTTCACGGATAAATTCCATTACTGGATGATTCTTGAATTTGCCGAAAGACTGCTCTATTTCTGTCGCGTAATCTGGGATTATTCTGCCGCTGTATTCCTCGCATCCGGCCAGTCTCCATACAATGGCAGAAAGTTCCTGTCTTTCATCTACATATACACGCCATTTGGCCTCACACAACATGCCGATCATCAGCGATACCAAAATCAAAACACTTCTTTTAGTGACCATAATGCTAGTAAGATTACCAATTGTTAATTTAATTCTCTTTTGATAGTATCTATATAATCGTTCAGGTTCTCAGAGTCCAAATATATATCTGGAGATACGCCTAAGCCATGGTGTCTGCTACCATCGACATTCGTGGCTCTGACGGCAGTCATGCGGAAATTGAATACGGGCATAGGGATTGATGTTGCATCTCCATTTGTTCCCGCAGTAGGTGTTCCTATGATGGTTCCCAATCCGTAGCCTTTAGCGAGCATAAGAACAGTCTCGCCCCAACTGATTGTATTATGACCGGACAAGAAGAAAACGGGAAGATCAATGTGAGGCAAAGCCGGCTGTATCTGCTCATGCGAAGACGAATAACTGATATATTCACGGTCTGGAAAGCAGGATAACGGTATATGAAACATAGGTGCAGTGCTTAGCGCAGTATCAGTAAGATGTGACAGTACTTTCTCAAAATCAAATGCGGGATAATTGCGCAAATCAAAAACCAGAGCCTTATATTTACCGTTTGCAATTGAATCCATGCAAGGTAAAAATCTGTCATGACACTCCATAGAGACAGACGGGTTGAAAACCAGAATACTGTCAATTACCTTCATTGTGTAGTCCGGTACAGGCTTCTCAGATAAGGGAAGTTCACGTGTTCCGTAAAGTGTATCTGTTATGAAGCGGTCACCGTCACGTAATTCAATGACCAGCGGGGCTCCTACCTCGTCCGTTTCCGTCATTGCTTCCAGGGCCAGCTTCGTTGCCAGGAAGTCATTGCCCGTATTTGTTTTACGGATGCAGTCCTTAAACATTATAGATGCTTCTACTCCATTGATTTTCAGGACTTCAGTATCTTTCTTGCCTGAAATGAAGATGGCTCCTGTTTCAGAATCCCTGTTAAAAGCAACCGGAGCATAGCCGCAATTCAAATAGAATGAAACCGCTCCTCCGAAACCTAATGAAGGGTCAGTCAGCATATGTCCGTCTTTTACTGGATTCATTGCTCTCAGGACTGCATCGTAATATTTCTTTATGTCAGAACGTGTCCCTTTACCGTTTGCCAATGTATCTACAGCTTCCATCATTCCTGGAAGATATGATTCCCAGTTTAAATCGTCCTCAAGATGGTAGGGATAGAAATGTTGTATGATATTCCATCTGAAAGCCATATCTGCAAAACGGTATGCTTTATTTCCGACCAGTTCCAGAATTCTGTCCCTTAGGGAATTACCTGAAACGTTCAATGAGGCATTCAATTTTTTCCTGGCTTCTTTAAGTTGCAAGTCTGATTTGTTTTTTGAAAATGCATCTTTCCTTTCAGCTATAGGGATGTTAAGATACAGATTATCCGATATCTTATAGCAATACACGGAATCTGCCTGTGGACATTCATTCCGGTCAGCCAGTCCGCTTTCCGAACAGGATATCAGTTCTTTATAGAATGGACGGTAATCCCGGAACTCTTTTTTCAAGACACGCATTATTCCCGGAATTTTTATTTCTCCGCATCCGTGGTGCAACCAGTAGCTATAGTCTGACCTGTCACCTTGAACTGTCCTTACGCACGGAGACGGTGCTTGCGATATATAACTGTTCGGAGCAAATACTGAAAGATATTTTTCAAGTATCTTTTCCAAAGGCTGTCCTTCGCATATTGCAGAAAAGTTATAATAATCAATGCTCAGCCAATCCGAATTTTCCCATTTTTCAGTATATGGATTCGGAGAGTAATATCTTACTATTCCGGATACTCGTGCATATGCCTCGATATTCGGACTTTCTATCGAGTCTTTTCCAGACAACAGCATAGCATTATTTCCATAGCTGTAAACACTTATGGAAAAGCAAAGCAGAAGAAAAAAAGCTGAAATTTTCATATATCCAGTTATATGTCAGTTAGTATTTCCCACACTGCGGTAGTCCCAGACAATGTATTTCTGAGACAGTTTTCCGCTTCCTCCGATTGTGGTATTTTCCTGGCTTACAAGTTCCTGAGGCCATCCATCAGGGAAATAACTGATCCTAAGATAAGAATTCTGAACACCATCTTCTGTAATCTGGCTGTCTATAGTAGAGTTGAAATCATTGCGAACCTCATCCATCTTGTCCTCCTCCAAGAAGGCCTCGGCGAAACTGCCTATCAACCCTTTGATATCCTCTTTTGGGATGTAGTTACAGACATCTGCAGATATTCCATATTCGTATGTCTGGGAATCATGCCAGATTTCAGTCTTTGAATCTGACGCATATTCTGTATCTGTCGCATCGTTGTGGCTGCTTGTCGCACCGAGCCTATACTGGCCTCCGTGATAGTTGAAAAGTAATTCCAATTCTTCTATATATCCTTCTACAAGTTCGTCAGTATCAATAAGATTTCTTATTTTTGTCAAATCATATCCGACGGCAAGCAAGGAATCTGTATATGGTATTTTATGGATGACTTTTTCAAGCACATCCCTTGACTGCTTCTTGATTTCCTTCAGGTTGTCATATTTTATGATTTTGCCCAATTCGTCAGTCCGGAACTTTATAACAGTCCCCACAGTGGCATCCCGGAGTGTCTCGATTGTCTGTTCTATCAAATCCTGGATTTCAGATTCAACTTCCTTGCTTGTGCCGAACTCCAGGAATGTATATTCCATATTGTACCCCTTCTTCGTTGAATCGGTAACCGTAAGCATCACCTTTGCCGAAACTCCAAGAGTCATAACAGTGTCTTGTCCTCTGACTTTCCATTGGTTTTCATATATCCAATAGGTCATTGTATCTCTTTGGCTGAACCATGCTATAACCGGCAGAAGACTGTCTTCCTGGGAGGCAATGCTTTCATCAGCCTGCGATATATGTACCTGATGCGGATGGTGCAAGGATGTAGATGATGACAATACTACAAACAGTCCTGCAACAGCAATAATCCATGAATAATTTTTCAAGCAAGCCATAATACAATCTCCTAATGATTAAATATGATTTTCCAGCACCAAAATTATGCAAAATCATGGAGATTTCCTACCCCCCCCGATTTTTATTTAATTTATTGTTAATCAGGTATTGAACTGCAGTCGGATTATGCCAGATTCAGCACAGACAAGTCAGGTGCCTTGGCAAGTGACGGATATATCGCAATAATCGGCAACAGTATATGGGAACAGGTCTCAATAAGACTCGATATCAAGAACATCAGTTTGTATTTGAAATAACTTCCTGCTATTCACCTCGGACGAACATATTCTCATAATTGACAGTCAGACGCTTGAAAAACAATATGAAGTCTGCTCCTAATGAGCCGGGAAGCAGAGATTCTCCGTCAGCATCTTTTATAACTTCTGTGTCTTGAAGCCGTACGGTCTGGGCGGATATGCTGAATTCAAATTCCGGAAGTGTCACTACTTTCACTTGGGAGATTCCTCCGAATCCGCCCCTTGAGCTTGAGTTTTCTTCCAGTCCGGACAAAGTTTCCGGAAACATCATTGCAAATTTATTCCCGAGATCCGACTTCACGTTGCCGGAGTCAAAAACCATATCATACGGCTGTCCATTGTACTCGGTTCTGATATTCGGAGTATTGGAAACCAGGTATATATTCGGCTCCCCGTCCGAGATACGGTATGGAAAGACAAACTTTCCGTTTTCATTGTCAATGATTACTTCTTTTATATCCCTGATGAAATTGTAGCCCAATACACCATCGAACCCAAACACGGAATCAACTTCCTTGTCAGGAGGTGCGACCATGAATACAGGGTTGTGATATACTATTTCACCGACTTTCATAGAATCAGCAACAGCCAGTTTTACATAGCCTATGCTTATTCCGGAAACAGGGATGGAGTCTGCGATTATTTTCAAGCCGGCTTCTTCTGCGTATTTTTCAGAGACGAAGTTGCCGAAAGAACATCCTGTGTCAAATATATAATCCTTGGTTATTCCGTTAACTTCCACAGGAATATGGAAATGATACCCTCTTCCTACAGTATCGCATTTCATCGGCACAGAGACATCGTGCGATGGCCTTACCGCATAAGGTGCGGGATAATCTGCAAGAGCTTTGCCCATGCGTTCTATGAAGATATAGCTGTAAAGGGATTCAAAAGGAACGGCATCTTTGAGGGCATTCACCAGGTCTTCTCCGGCCTGCCCAGCCGGGCCGTACAATCCCATATTCAGCAGGTTCATTGCACGCTGTCCTGCGATTCCTATGGATGTTTCAGCTCCGAGTTCTTCCTGATGGAATTGCAGCAGTCTGTCCATCGCTATGGCGGCGCTTTCCAGACGGTTGAATCCTACGTCTAATTGTGTTTCTGCAATGAGATTCAGCATCTCGATGCTGACTGAATCCTTCAATGCCGGATATTCTTCCCTAAGCCTGAATAAGTCTCCGCTGTTCAGTATTTCTCCCATTTTTATATCGGCTGCAGTTTGTGACCAGGAATAATTGCACGAGAGCAGGACCGATATGAGGAGTAATGATATTTTATGTAAAGTTTTCATTATAAATTTTTTTTGCTTGTAAAATGACAAACTATCAGAAAAAGTATTATCTTAGTGCGAAGATATTAGTTAGTATTGGATAAGCAAATTTTTTATGCCATTAATGTTTCATTGTAACCGGTTCAATGAAACTATATTTTTTATTTGATTTAAACGTTCTGCCTGGAGATAGAATCTATTATCCCCCACCCAAAAAACTTTTATTGGACGGCGTTGGTGATGCTGTCTGTATAAAACCTACTGTTCTCTTATTGTTTAACGTTAAAATTTTACAGTTATGAAAAAATTGCAGAAATACGCTATAGTATTGTTTCCGGTATTGTTTTTTATTTTCTCATGTGAAAAGGAAAAGACAGAGAATGTGAAAGACAGTCTTTTTATCGTGATGTCGAAAGAATCTCTGGAAATGACAGTGGGTGATTCATTAGTCCTTACGGCTGAGGTCGCTCCGTCTTCGAAAGAAGCGGATCTTATCTGGAGTTCTTCAAATCCGGAAGCAGTATCAGTAAAAGAAGGGGTAGTGACAGCTTTAAAAGAAGGAACCGCTTCTGTAACTGCATCCGTGGAGGATGTCTCTGCTGTATGTAAAGTAATTGTAAATCCTCTTCCTGCGCCTAAGCCGGGTGACTATCTTTATGAGGACGGGACTTGGAGTGATGGCGGACTTGTCAGTATGGATGCCGGTGGTCTTAATCCTGTATGGTCGGAAGTAAAGCCTGCTCCGAAGCAGGGAAAGAAGGTAATAGGAATAGTATTCCAGACTGATCAGAGCAGAATAGCAGAGTCGGATATTGCAGATGGTTATACCAACGGTTATGCTGTATCTGTACGCTTTGCACGCAGTGCTGAAAAACCTACGACATTCTGGTCAACGGATATGGCTTTTTCATGCCTTAAAGCTGCAAAACTTGCGAGTACATGGTATGACAATGTTAATGGAAGGGCGGAAACAGAGACTGTTTGCACTACTTATGGCGATGCGCTGGAAGAAAGTATGCCGGCATTTTATCTTACAGTGAACGGACTTCCATTTGCCGTTCCTGAAGAGACAAGCGGCTGGTTCCTTCCGAGTACAGGGCAGTTGTGGGATATGGTAGCCAATCTTTGCGGTCACGAAGCTGCCGAGTTGATGCAAGGCTGGCAGACTACAGAAAGAGATGCTACGTGGTACTGTTCTGAGAAAGTTAAATATAATGCCATGGAGAAGTTCAATGAAACATTGTCAATGATTCCGGAAGATGAGAAGGATGTACTTGTCGAGAATGACAGTTTGCATCCGTTCTGTTCTTTGTGGACATCGACTCCGTATGAAGAGGAATCAGCAAATATTATCAATATCGGAAGTGACGGACTTATTGAACTGATGTGCGACTGGTATAACGCAGACTGTTTTGCCCGTCCTATTCTGGCTTTCTGAGAGACTGCTTGAATTTGTAAACAGTTTATGTATGAATGATGCAGGCTGTTTCGGAAAATGAACATTTCCCGAAACAGCCTGACCAGATTTTGGCTCGGTATTGGAAAGTCCTCCATTCGTTGCAGAATTACCGGAGTGACTTCCACATTGTTCCGTAACAATAATTTTCATTCAAAGTCCATTCGGTACCGGAAGGCCACTCCTGCGGTACCAGCCTGGTTGAAAGACGCAGTCGGTACGGAGAAGGTGTGTTTTGGGTACGAACTGACTTGCGAAGTGTTAATTGGAAACAACCAAAATCAGGACAAGACAGTTGGTACTGGAACAGGGGACCGGTGGTGATTCAGGCCTCTCCTGTTTACTTGATGTAAGTCTTCAGGGCATCGATATAGTCCTCAAAGGCCTTGAGACCCGTCGCGGTGATGCGGCAGACTGTGTGCGGCTTCCTGCCTTTGAATCCCTTTTCTACGGAGATGTATCCTGCATTTGCCAGCTTGTCGATCTGGACACTCAGGTTGCCGGCTGTAGCTTCTGTTGTTTCACGCAGATATGTGAAATCTGCGGAATCTACATTTACGAGCAGGGACATCACTGCAAGACGCAGTTCCGAGTGAAGCAAAGGGTCCAGTTTTTTAAACTTAATATCCATTTCAAAACTATTTACAGCACTTTGGTAAATCAGCCTTTCTGTTCATTGCCATGCCTGGTATAATCAGATTCAACACAGAAGCGGCTGCCATGAAAATAGAGGAATCATAGTTCCCTGCAAGCAGCATTGCTGACGGGCAAACTATTCCTGTAAGGATTCCGCAGACTGTAATCAAATTGTTTTTAAGGATAAGTCCTGTAATTGAGGCTGCAAATCCTATAAGTACTATGATGACCAGACTGATGAGTCCGGCAGCATCTGCAAGCGTAAATACTATGGCAATGGCAGTGGCAAAGATACCGAACATAATCCATACTTGTGCCAATGTCTTTCCGAGAAAAGTGTTTCCGCTCTTCAGGCTGAAGTCTTTGATGAAAACAGCCTGGAGAAGACATCCGGCCACCGGAATGCCGAACCAGAGGTAATTCCAGCTTTGGTTGTCTGTCTGTTTCAGCAGAATCCATACTGCCATTGAGAAGATCATGACTACCGCGCCCCAGAGAATCATCGGAGTTCCGGCATTCTTTTCAAAGTCCCTGCGGCTTCTGGCAATGGCTTCGCTGATAATTTTCAGACTTTTTTCAGGGGTCATTTCATTAGTTTCCATAACTTGATAAATTTGGAAGCTGCTTTAAATAAAGTAATCATACACAGCTTGGTGTTTTGTAAACTTAAAGAACTTTTTGTGTTCACGATACAAACATAAACAAGTTTATTTTATAAACCAAATAATAGAGAAGTTTTTTCTGAAAATATCTCATAAAATTTATGATAACAAAAAATTTAAACAGCTTCTTGAACTTCGTATCGTATGTAGGAGAGACAATTTACGCTATCTTTGTTTCTGTGAAGCGGCATAACATTGTGCAGGTGCAGTGTGAGTACGGTTTGTTGCCCGTCTGATACTGCAGATATGAGTATTGTACCGGATGCCGTCATGAACTTGCATTGAAATGAAAATAGAAGAAGCTATACTTTTTGTTCTTGTAGAAAGAAACGGAGGACTCAGGACAGGGCAGATTGCAGAGATTATAAACCGCAGGAAACTTCATGTCCGCAAGGACGGAAATCCTGTGACCTCAGCCCAGGTTTATGCGGTCGTCATGCGCTATCCTGACACATTTGTCAAGTCCGAGGGGAGGATAATGCTGATGATCTGATATTCCTTGCCTGCTTGCGCGGAAGGCAAACGGTCATGCGTATATTTGCATTGGCCGGAAAAAGCAGAGTGTAGCGGAAAGCAGAATGATGTGGCATAATATACGGATAGAATCTTTAAAATTTCTGAAGGTATGGTGATCCGGACTGATGAAAATAATGTGGATGAAGACATTGTCTTGTCGGATGATATGTATATAAGGAGAATAGCTGACGGCAAAAAACTGTATTTGGATCTGCTTCTGCTGGCCGATGAACAGGAGTCTATGATAGACAGATACCTCGAACGGGGCGAAATGTATGTGCTGTCAGTTTCCGGTGGAAAACAGGTTGCAGGTTTGGCTGTGGTGACAGATGAGGGCGGTGGAGTCTGTGAACTGAAGAATATTGCTGTTTCTCCTGTTTTCCAGCGCAGGGGCTATGGGCGTAAGTTGCTGGATTTCCTGTGCAGACATTACGGGAAGCGGTTTCATACTATGAAGGTCGGTACAGGGGACAGTGTGCAGACCACCGGATTTTACAGGAGCTGCGGCTTCGGTTATTCATATACTGTAGAAGGATTTTTTACAGATAACTATGACCGTCCGATAGTGGAGGAAGGGAAGGTTCTTAAAGATATGCTTTATTTCATCCGCAGTCTGCAGTGACAAATATTTGGCTCCCGATTCCCAGAGCGCATATAGGCAGGAACTGTCCGGTTTCCGGCCTGACTGTGGTATGGGATTGGACGGAAAATTATATAAATTTGCATTTTGTGTCTGATTGTGCAAATGTGTGCAGTAATTGGAAATTCCGGCACGAAAGTTCTGATTTGGCAAAAGCCCTGATCATACAGATGCCTTACGGGAGAGAGTGACGGAAGATATGAATATTAAAAAAGATTAGCGAGATTTTGGTATGCTTATAGTTCTGGAAGGCCTGGACGGGGCAGGAAAGTCCACCCAGGTGAAAAAGTTGAGAGAATATTTGGAGTCAGTATGTAAAGGCTTGGAATACATACATTTCCCGAGATATGATGCTCCTGTTTACGGAGATCTTATAAGCCGTTTTCTCAGAGGTGACTTCGGCTCTAACGAGACTGTTCATCCCCAGCTTGTGGCTTTGCTTTATGCGGAAGACAGGCACGGTGCGGCACCGGAAATGAGGAAGGTGATTGAAGCCGGAGGTACAGTCCTTCTGGACAGATATGTCTATTCCAATATCGCATACCAGTGTGCTAAAATCAGTGATTCAGAGCAGAAAGAAAGTCTGAGACAATGGATTTTCGATACCGAATACGGTGACTTTGGCCTTCCGAAGCCGGATCTGAATCTTTTTCTGGATGTGCCGATTTCCTTTGTAGAGAGAAAACTCACTTCTGCCAGAAAGGGTGGGGACAGAGAGTATCTTGCCGGTGGTACTGACATTCATGAAGCAGACATGCAGTTCCAGTGCAGGGTAAGGGATGTATATAGGCGACAATGTGAGCTTGACCCGAAGTTTATAAGAATAGACTGCTCCGACAGCGAAGGCAATATGCTGCCTCCTGATGCCATATTTGCAAAGGTACGCTCATGTGTCGATGAGATTCTGGACAGATGATTTCCTTGATGGTATTATAAGTTTCGTGACAGATGGAAGTTGGATTATTTGCGATTTTGAGCCGATGAATATATTTTTTGCCAGATTGAGGCGCTTCTGCGCATTCCTTACAGGTTTTGTGTTTTTCCTTTCAGGAACATTCAAACTTATGGATCCTGTAGGTGCAGGGCTTGTCATGTCGGAATACTACAAGTTTTTCCATGTAGGCTTTCTTGACGTTACCGCTTTACCTGTAGCTGTAATACTGGCGTTTGCCGAAACTACTATAGGAGCTGCACTTGTATCGGGAGTATGGCGGAAAGTTGCGGCTTTTGCAGCATCCGGTTTCCTTGCTTTTTTTACGTTACTTACTCTCATTTTAGTCATATTCAATCCGGAAATGGACTGCGGGTGTTTCGGGGAAGTGGTTCATCTGAGTCATATGCAGACATTTATAAAAAATATTGTCCTCTGCCTTCTCTGTTTTGCTGCATTTTATCCGTATAAGGAATTCGGAAGGACCAGACGCAGGAAGTATGTCGCCTTTCCGATGGTGATGACAGCAGTATTGGCTTTTACAGCTTATTCTTTGATTTTTATTCCGCTTACAGACTATACTGATTATAAGCCAGCTGTAAGGCTTATGGCGGCAGAGCGCCCGTCTGGGACAGGAGAGGATATGTATGAATATGTGGTGGTTTATGAAAAGAACGGGCAGCAGAAAGAATTTCCGCTTGAGTCTTTGCCTGATTCGACCTGGACTTTCGTAGAGTCAAAGGCGGTCCTTAAAAGCGGATATGCCGTGGATAAGGCACCGGAACTGTCGTTTACAGACGATGAAGGTAATTATAAGGATGACCTTGCCGTACGAGGACCTGTACTTGCCATTTCCATATATCGTCCATCTACTGTAAGCAGGGACAAGTGGAAGGAAATCAACACTTTCGCAGATTATGCTGAATCTTCGGGCTATACTCCATTGATTATAGTCTCGGCATCTTCTGAGCAATATTCTTCTGTCTTGAAAGACAGGAGACTTGATGATACGGATATCGCAAGTCTTCACGAACGTACTTTTTATTCTGATTACAAGACATTGCTTGCAATGAACCGTTCAAATGGAGGAATCACATTTTTCTATAACGGATATCTGGTGCGCAAGTGGTCATATAACGGCCGTCCTGACCAGAATGATTTGGTGGAGTTGTCCGAAGCTGACATCACAGAGTCGCTTCTGGATTACAGTACTTACGGAAGTCTGACATTCAAAGGTTTCCTTCTTTATTGTTTTGCAGTTTTGTTATTACTTTAGAAAATATGGATGCACCGATATTGAATTCGCATAATAAGGATGAATATGCTCCTGCGCACACTGCCGAGCATATATTGAATCGGACAATGGTAAATATGTTCGGTTGTCCGAGAAGCAGGAATGCTCATGTCGAGAAAAAGAAGTCCAAATGCGACTATCTTCTTTCAGAATGTCCTACAGATGCCCAGGTTTCTGAAATAGAGGCTAAGGTCAATGAAATAATAGCCTCGGCTCTTCCGGTGACTGTAGAATTTATGAGTAGGGATGAGGCTTCTTCCATAGTGGATTTAAGCAAACTTCCGGAGGATGCTTCGCAGACATTAAGGATAGTGAGGATAGGACATTACGACGACTGTGCATGCATAGGTGTCCATGTCGTAAATACTTCCGAGATAGGACAGTTCAGAATCGTCAGTCATGACTTCAATGAAGGAGTCTGGAGAGTGCGCTGGAAAGTAAATCCTGTTTGCTAAGTTTGTGATGATGCCGGAAATTATGTCGGTATGAAAATGCAAAAAAAGCGGCAAATAGAGTGATAGAGGCGAAAAGTTGCATTCTGGAGCCTAACTTCCAGAATCTTTATCTGGCAGACGGATACAGGTCCGGAGAGTCTATTCTGACAAACATAAGAGGCGATGTTCCGTCTGAATATATTTACGGGTCTTTCTTGCCTTGTTATGCAAGTCCGCGTTCTTCCGGTGCTTATGGTTTTGACCAGCCTACACAGAGTCTGGTGGATGAGTTTGAGGAAGGCGATCCTCGCCTGTTGTTCACTATTATAGAAAACGGTGATAAGTTCCCGACTGCAAGCGGGTCGGAAACTCTGGATTTTTCTACATATCCCAGCACCGGCTATCATAGCAGAAAGGTATTTCTGGTAGAAAGCCGCAGAGGTGCAGGCTGGGGTGATGACGCCTGGTCATTTCATCATATCCGCTATGCCGATGTCCTTCTGCTTTGTGCTGAAGCTATTGTAAGAACCGGAGGCGACAAGTCTTTGGCCGCTGATTATATCAATCAGGTGCGTACAAGGGCCAATAATTCAAGGACTAAAGATGCAGAGGCTGTTTCGAGGGTCCGTGTCATTGCAAATAAGGCTCTGCCTATGGTTAAAGAAAGTGACGACTTGCTTAAGGCGGTAATGCATGAGCGCAGAGTAGAACTTGCTATGGAATACAACAGACTATATGATCTGAAGAGGTGGAACTGTTATGTGGAAACTATGAATGCTTTTGCAGAAAAGGAATACTCAAATGGCCGTGGAGCGGCATTCAGAAAAGGTGTGAATGAACTTTTTCCTATCCCGCAAGTGGAAATTGACCGTACAGGAGGGTCTATCAAGCAGAATCCGGGATACAATTAAAATAAAACCGGCGACTCAGCATTGGGTCGCCGGTTTTATTTTAATTGTACTGTCGGGTGTCTGTCATGTCCCGGCTTTGAAGTCTTTATTTTAGACGCTCATGCAGAGCTTTTGCCTGCTCTTCGTATCCCGGCTTACCGAGAAGGGCGAACATGTTCTTCTTGTATGCTTCTACACCAGGCTGGTTGAACGGATTTACGCCAAGGATGTAGGCGCTTATTCCGCAAGCTTTTTCAAAGAAATAGAAAAGACCTCCGAGATTGAATTCATCGATTTTTTCAACTGTTACAGACAACTGTGGTACTCCTCCGTCGATGTGTGCGAGTTTGGTACCGAGCTCTGCCATAAGGTTGCATTCTTCTACATGTTTCCCGGTAAGGAAGTTCAGTCCGTCCAGGTTTTGAGGGTCATCAGAAATGGTCATGCTTCTGCTGCTCTTCTCTACGGATACTACTGTTTCCATAAGGATTCTTTCACCGTCCTGGATGTATTGTCCCATAGAATGGAGATCTGTAGTGAAGTTTACGGATGCAGGGAAAATGCCTTTCCCGTCTTTTCCTTCAGATTCTCCGTAAAGCTGTTTCCACCATTCACCGAGGTACTGGAGTTTAGGGTTATAAGATACGAGGATCTCTATCTTTTTACCCTTGTTGTAAAGTAGGTTTCTCATTGCGGCATATTCCACTGCAGGATTTTCTGCGCTGCGTACCGCGCATGCTTTTTCCATTTCTGCAGCACCCTGAAGCATTGCTCTTATGTCAAACCCGGCAAGTACGATAGGAAGGATACCTACAGGAGTGAGTACTGAAAAGCGTCCTCCGACATTGTCTTCGATTACGAAAGTCTTGTATCCCTCCTGTGTAGATAAAGATTTAAGTGCGCCTCTGTGAGCATCTGTTACCGCTACTATACGCTCGGCTGCTTCCTTAACGCCATATTTTTCTTCAATATACTGCTTGATGAGCCTGAATGCGACAGCCGGTTCGGTCGTAGTTCCGGATTTTGATATTACTACTGCTGCTACATTTCTCTGTTCCATCAGATCCATAAGTTCGCAGATGTATTCTTCTGAAAGGTTATGTCCTGCAAAGACAACTTCCGGTGCATCTTTCTTTATGTCCAACTGTTTTGCAAAACTGTGAGACAGAGCTTCAATCGCGCATTTCGCGCCAAGGTATGAGCCTCCGATTCCGATTGTCACTACCAGGTCCACACCCTTTGCTTTCCAGCTGTCACGTATAGCTTCGCATTCTGAAATCAGACTCTCAGGAGTCTGTGTAGGCAGGTGCTTCCATCCGAGAAAATCGTTTCCTGCACCGCTTTCGCTCTCCAGCACATCATATGCTGCAAGAGCTTTATCTATATATTCCTTGTAATCTGCATCTTTAATAAAGGAGCTGCAGCCTCCTGTATTTACTTTAACCATAGTGTTATTGAGTTTATCCTGCAAATTTACTTTTTTATATTGAAAAGTGTATAAAAATTCCTGTATCTTATTAACTTTTGGTATTTTTGCATAGTATTTTAAACGATTTCTTAATAAATAGACAACAGATTGCCATGAAAAAAAAGACTTTTTTATTTTTGATGCTGTGTTCATTGCATATGAATATGCTTTCAGCAGAGGAGACAGTTTGTACTTCAGACAGTAGTGACGATAAGTGTTATATGCTTACATATTTTCGCCAGCGTTATGCAGGGCGTGTTGAAATTACAGCTGAGGGAAAAGTTGTTCAAGTACCTCTTCCTGAACCGATGGACGTTGAGAAATTGCATATAGCACTGTCTGATGACGGAATTCACTGGACAGCCTTGAATGACAACGAACCTGTATGGGAGCAACAGATGCGCGATCCATATGTACGTAGATCTCCGGACGGAGTATGGCGGCTGCTGGCTACAGGTGGCGGAAGACGTCCGGACAGGGAACAGTCCGGTCCAAGTTGTCTTTATGCGACTTCAGAAGATCTTGTAAACTGGAAGGTCGAAGGTCTTTTGCCTCTTATGAAAGATGTAAGAAATGAAAAAGGGGAAATGGTACGCAATATCTGGGCTCCGGAGTGGTTCTATGATGCAAAAGAAGACAGTTATCTGCTTGTCTGGTCATCCTCTTTTGAGGATGCGGGATGGAAGAAAAGCAAGTTATGGTATTGCAGAACCAAGGATTGGAAAACTTTTACACCGGCAAAAATATTGTTTGACCCGGGATACAGTGTCATTGACGGTACAATACTCGAATATGAGAAAAAATATTATCTGTTTCACAAGGAAGAGGAATTCGGGGAGAGAACAGGAGAGCGCAGGGCTATCAGAGTCGCTGTGTCAGATAGTCTTGAAGGTCCATATACAATAGTTGAGGGCCCTTTGAACGATGGGCAGATAGTTCCTGTTATAACAGAAGGTCCGTCTGCTGTGGCGAGCAAGGACGGCAGCTGCTGGTTTCTTTATTATGACTATTGCATGACAAACCGTTTTGGAGTATCTGTATCTGCTGATCTTTTAGAGTGGAATATTATTGAAGATGCTTCGTTTCCTTCTGAGGCCAGACATGGTACTGTTTCGGTAATCTCTGCAGGGGAGGCTGATAAGTTGCGTAAAATTTATGGAAATTAATACACTAAAATATAAGTAATATGCACTGTTTATCTAAATTTTTGACTGGAACTGCTATAGTATTAATGGTTGTTATGGCTCAGTCTTGCTCATCATCCGGCGATGAAGGAAAAATAGGAATTGTGGCCCACAGAGGTTACTGGAACTGTGAGGAGGCCGGCTTTGCCAAGAACTCGATAGCGGCATTGAAATGCGCACAGGAAAAAGGTTTCTGGGGAAGTGAATTTGATGTGAATATGACATCTGATGAAGTCCTGCTGGTGTATCATGATTCGAAAATAGACGGTAAAGTAATAGATCAGACTCCTGCATCCGAATTTAAGAATGTGCGTCTGGCAAACGGAGAACCTGTCCCTACGGTAGAACAATATCTTGAGCAGGGCAGGAAGTCTGACAAGACTATGTTGGTTTATGAGCTCAAGCCACACTCGACTCCGGAAATAGAAAACCGGCTTGTCGATTTGACTTTGGAGAAACTTAAGGAAAAAGGCTTGGATTCACCTAAGAGGGTTATGTTCATTTCATTCAGCATCAATATCTGCAAGAGACTAGCCAGGAAAGCTCCCGAATATACAGTACAGTATCTCGGCAAGGATTTTTCACCGGAAGAATTGTCCGGATTCAAGATTAATGGAGTGGATTTCAACTATAAGGTTTTTTATGAGCATCCTGAATGGTTTGCTTCAGCACAGGATCATTCTATGTCTGTCAATGTATGGACTGTAAACAAGCAGATAGATATGGAAAAAATGATATCTCTTGGAGTGGATATGATTACGACAGATCAGCCGGAAATACTGCGCAATATTCTTGGAGACAGGGAAATGCGTTAAAAAAGAAGAAAATATGTCTTGCCGGTGCAAGATTGTGGTATGCAAGTTGTTTATATAACAGGCTGCCGGTCTGGACTGCAGGCCGGCTTTTTTATTGTAATAAAGGAGGTATTTATGAAAAGAATGATTTTAGTATCTCTGCTTCTTGTGTTCTGTATTGCTGGTAATGCTCAGGAAAAGACGCGGAGACAGGAACGGATGGACCGGTGGAAAAACGATATGAAGGAATTTCGTATTAGAAGTGAGTCTGACCGTAAGGAAGAGGCTATAACAGATACATTGCTGTGGTATCGGGCCGGAGAAGCCTTGGCAAAAAGTACTTTTGTCCTCGAAGCAGATGCTGTTACATTCAAGGATGGCAGACGTGTTATGGTTAACCGTACATTGAATTTCATATCGGTCAACGGCAAAAGGGGAGTCGTTCAGATTTCACCGAGCACCATGTATTCAGGACCTAACGGAGTGGGAGGCATTACGCTGGATGGAAATATTTCAGGCTTGGAGTCAAGCACTGACAGAAAAGGCAATGTGCGTATCA
The DNA here is from genome assembly GCA_900546395.1 of uncultured Bacteroidales bacterium. Classification (GTDB taxonomy): domain Bacteria; phylum Bacteroidota; class Bacteroidia; order Bacteroidales; family UBA932; genus Cryptobacteroides. Next base: position 16,730 of record URDD01000025.1, read on the forward strand.
CAATGAATGTAATGGGTGTCGGGATAAATGCCCGTATTGATATTACCCTTTATTCAGGAAGTGATGATGCATATGCAGTAGTGACACCGAATTTTTCTTCACGAACTGTACGTGTTGAAGGTAAAATAGTTCCGTTCGGTATGTCTAAGGTAGTTGAAGGTATGTCTATGTAGAATTATCGTAAGTATGAAAGTAAAATATTTTTTGTCGGCAATACTGCTGGTTATGGCAGCTTTGTCTTGTAGGAAAGGTCCGTCAGTATCTGACTTTGACGGAGAATTTGTGGTCTATACCTCTCGCAGCCAGGAGACTGTGTTTCCTTCATTCAAAACATTTACAGTAGCTGACAGTCTTCTTTATGTCGAAAGCAACAGAGGAAGAATGGCGCTGGACGGGTGGGTAAAGTCCGTCAGAAGCCAATACATAAAGCTGATGACAGACAGAGGGTTTGTTTATGTGGATACTGGAATGGATGACAATGCTCCGGGGATACAACTGCCTGGTAATCCTAAAGCTGATCTGGGTATCCAGATATCTTATATAGTATCGACAGATTATTTTACATCCCATGTTTCCGTCAACCCTGATTATTGGTGGGGTAGTTATCCTGGTTATTGGTATCCTGGTTATTGGGGAGACTGGGGAGGCTGGCACTATTCATTTCCGGTGACATACAGTTATTCGACCCAGTCGCTGCTTACAGAAATGGTTGACCTGACTTCAGTTCGAGGAAAGGACAAGCCTCTCTCTGTGGTCTGGAACAGCTATATAGACGGTAGTGTGGGAAATGCATATATGGATAGGGCTCGTTTTGAAAGAGCTGTAGAGCAGTCTTTCAAGCAGTCGGAATATATTGTGGCAGAAGGAAAGTAAGGAGGGTGTTTTATGAAAGATGTTATAAAAACAATATTAGTTTCTGCAGTGTTGGCTATAGTCACTGTTTCGGTAGTTTCCGCCCAGCCGGGGAGACGTTTTTATGTTGATGCAGGCTGGCAGTTCAATGCAACTGTGGCCAATGATTTTGCCGTGAAGGCCAATGGATGGGGAGCCTATGCCGAGGGGGGATATTATGTCTTGCCTAGGGTGGCTGTAGGAGGTTTTGTCAGTTTCAATACCAACAACGAATATATTCCTCGGAATACCTATATGTCACAGGACGGTTCGGCCCTTACTACGGATATGACCAATTCAATTTTCCAGATACCTTTCGGTGCGACTTTGCGTTACCGGTTGTGCTGGAAAAAGTTCCAGCCTTATGCCCAGGCAAAGGTCGGGGCGAATTATGCAAGAGAGTATATGTATCTTCCAACGATGTCTGCAAGGGATAGTCAGTGGGGGTTTTATATTTCTCCTGAAATAGGTTTGACGTGGCATCCTTTTTATAAGTTGAATCTTGGACTGCAATTTTCGGTTTACTATAGTTATGCCACTAACAGGTCTGTTGTTTTTGGATTGGACGGAATCAATAATGCTGGCTTCAAATTAGGAGTTTCTTTCTGATAAAATCATGATTAATTATATGGCGGTGTGTCAATTCTTTATTGGACGCCGCCATATTTTTAGTATCTTTGAAAGATTTATATGAAAAGTAATTAAAACATAACTAATGGAAAATCATGTAGTAATAATGGCCGGAGGTATCGGCAGTCGTTTGTGGCCGTTGAGTACTCCTGAAATGCCCAAGCAGTTTATTGACGTTTTGGGAACAGGCAGGTCGTTGATACAGATGACAGTAGATAGGTTTCTTCCTGTTTGCGATATGAAAAATTTCTGGGTTGTGACATCATGCAGGTATTCCGGTATGGTGGCTGAGCATCTTCCGGAAATACCGCGTGACCATATTCTTTCTGAGCCGGAACCCCGTAATACAGCACCTTGTATTGCTTATGCGTGTTGGAAAATTTCACAGGAGTGTCCTGATGCAAATATAGTGGTCACTCCTTCCGATGCTTTGGTTACCAATGTGGAATTGTTTTCGGAGGTGGTTCTTAAGGCTTTGGATTTCGCTGCTTCTGGGCGAAATATAGTTACTGTTGGAATAAATCCGGACCGCCCTGAAACAGGATACGGCTATATTAATGCTGTTGAGGATGCATTGGGTAAAGTGGTGAAGGTTAAGGCTTTTAAGGAAAAGCCAAGTCTTGAAACAGCTATGGAGTATCTGGCACAGGGAGGCTTTTACTGGAATGCCGGCATTTTTGTATGGAGTGCTGAAACTATTGTATCCCAGCTAAGGATGTTCGCGCCTCAGATAGCTGGTGTAATGGATAGGATTGCAGAAGCGTTCGGGACTCAGGAGGAAGAAAGCGTACTTTGCAGGTTGTTCCCTACATGTGATAAGATTTCAATCGATTATGCTGTTATGGAGAAATCTGATGACATATATGTCATCTCGGGTGACCTGGGCTGGACGGATTTGGGAAGCTGGGGGGCGGTAAAGGCGCAGCTTGGTACTGATGCAGATGGTAATGCTGTAATTGGAAATGATGTAAGGCTTTTCGGTTGCCGGAATTGTATTGTACATACGCAGGATTGCGGAACGGTTGTATTGGAAGGTCTTGACAGTTGTATTGTCTCGAAAAAAGGAGATAAAATGATTGTCTGTCACTTGTCAGAGGAGCAGAAGATAAAGGACTTTTCCGCAAATATCAGATAGTGCTCAAGAATCTTGAAAGATTTGCAGTCCGCATCTGAGTTTCATACGGTGCCGAGTTACAGTTGTAAAGGCATAAGTTTTGAAGTTGTATGACAGAAGCAAATGTTGTTATATATGGACAACGAAGGAAAAAATAGAAAATTTTACAATACTGTTGTTGTCTCGGATGTCCATCTCGGAGCTTTGCATTCCAGAGTTGACGAGGCTTGTGACTTTCTGGAAAGCATAAGGTGCAACAAGCTGATTCTGAACGGAGATATAATTGACGGGTGGCAGCTTGACAAAAAGCAGAAAAGACAGTGGAAGTCAAGTTACACCAGATTTTTCTCCATTATAATGGAGATGATGTCGGAAGATGATACCGAAGTAATCTATCTTAGGGGCAACCATGATGATTTTCTGGATAACCTGACTCCTTTGAAGCTCTCTAATATAAGTATTGTCAAAGATTATATATTGGAAAGTGCAGGTAAGCGTTTTTATGTTACTCATGGGGATGTTTTCGACAGTGTTACTTCAAATATGAAGTGGCTTTCAGTTCTTGGAGATAAAGGATATAATGTACTGTTGTGGGTCAATGGCATGTACAATCGTTACCGTATTAAGAACGGCAAACCTTATTATTCTCTTTCTCAGGCTGTCAAGCATAAGGTCAAGCAAGCGGTTTCGTTCATATCCGGATTTGAGGATATGTTGGCTGATTTAGCTCGGACAAAAGGCTGTGATGGTGTTATATGCGGTCATATACATTATCCTGAGGATCGTATGATAGGTAATATCAGGTATCTGAACTCCGGAGATTGGGTAGAGTCATTGTCTGCCTTGACGGAGGATAAGGACGGGATATGGAGGATTTTCCGTTACCGAAAAGATTTTGTGAACGTACTTTGAGTTTGTCGGTTGCCTTACTTTGGCTTTTTTAAGTTTTCAGTGGTATTAAATAAGTATAGATATGAAATATCTATTTATAGTACAAGGAGAAGGACGTGGTCACCTTACACAGGCTATAACTCTTGAGAGAATGCTTGAGCGTCACGGCCATGAAGTGGTCGGCATAATGGTGGGCAAGAGTAAGACAAGGCAGCTTCCGGAGTTTTTCCTGAAGAGTGTCAAAGCTCCTGTACATCAGTTTCTGAGCATTAATTTTCTTCCGTCTGCGGCAAACAGAAAGGCCAATATGGCCAAAAGTGTAGCTTATAACATTGCGATGTCTCCTCATTATTTCAAGAGTATGAGGATAATAAAAAAGGCTATACAGGTCAGTGAAGCAGATGTGGTCGTCAATTTTTATGAGTTGCTTACCGGTCTGACATATATGCTTCACAGGATTCCTGTTCCGCAGATATGTATCGGTCACCAGTATCTTTTTCTGCATAATGGATTTACTATGCCCAAAAAGGTGTTTGGAGGATATATGTGGCTTAAGTTCTTTACCAGGATTACAGCGATAGGAGCAAACCGTTATCTGGCGTTGTCGTTTAGGAAAATGCAAGGTGTGGCCGACGATAAAATCAAGGTGGTGCCTCCTCTTCTAAGGTCTGAAGTATTGGAAACAAAACCTGTGAAAGGCGATTATATTCACGGGTATATGCTAAATTCAGGATTTGCGGAAGATGTGATGTCCTGGCATAAAGAGCATCCGGATGTGCAGTTGAGATTTTTCTGGGATAGAAATACTGAGACTCCAGTGACCCGTGTAGATGATACATTATGTTTCCATGTTTTGGATGATAAGGAATTCTTGCGTCAGATGGCAGGATGTAAGGCATATGCAAGTACAGCCGGTTTTGAATCCGTATGTGAGGCAATGTATCTTCAAAAGCCTATTCTTATGGTGCCTTCACATATAGAGCAGGAATGTAATGCGTTTGATGCGATGAAAGGTGGAGCGGGAGTTTCTTCGGACAGATTTGATTTGAGCCTGCTTTTGGATTTTTCAGAAAGGTTTCAGCCTGATGAAGATTTTCCACAGTGGGCCAGATCTGCAGAATCTGTGATAATCACAGAGTTGGAGGGACGTTATGAGGAGTCTGATATATTGGAAAACAGGCTCAGAAGAGCATTCGAAAAAGAAAAACAAAAATTTTTTTGAAAAAAAGATGCAGAAAAATTTGGAGGATTAAAAATAAAGCCATACCTTTGCAATCCCAATTCAGAGATACAGCAACTTCTGAAAGGGAAAAATGGTAAGATTCGTTAGCTCAGCTGGTAGAGCACAACACTTTTAATGTTGGGGTCTTGGGTTCGAATCCCAAACGGATCACGAGTTTAAAACTTGAAAATATTGCTTCCTTAGCTCAGTTGGTAGAGCACGACACTCTTAATGTTGGGGTCCAGGGTTCGAGCCCCTGAGGGAGCACTTAAAGAAGAAGTCAACATAGAATGTGTTGACTTCTTCTTTTTTTTCCTTGTTTTGGTTGCCTCCAATCCGAGGCAACCAAAACAAGGAAATTCCAATTTCAGTCGTTCTTGATGCTTTCCATCTTGTAGTATTCGTCCAGGATTTCTCCGACTTTATCTGGAGTCAGCCTTCCATACACATTGGACCCAATCATTGCAACAGGGGCAAGTCCGCATGCTCCTACACATCTGAGGCAGTCTATCGAGAACATTCCGTCTTCTGTCTTTTCTCCGATTTTGATTCCAAGCCTGCGTGTGAATTCTTCCAGTATTTTTTCCGAGCCTCGTACATAGCAGGCTGTCCCCATGCATATTGAAATAGGGTATTTGCCCTTAGGAGTCATTGTGAAGAATGAGTAGAATGTCACGACTCCATATACCTTTGCCTCAGGTATGCCGAGTTTCAGTGCGACCATCCTCTGCACTTCTTTTGGCAGATAGCCGAGATTGTCCTGGACTTCGTGCAGGATATTTATGAGTTCTCCGCTGTCATAGTTGAATTTCTTGCAGATTTCATCTATGCATCCTGCCCAGGAACATGGTAATTTTATTTCTGATGACATAATCAATCGTTTAAAGGGTTTACTGCCGGCCTGCGGTCAGTGTAGCTGGTGTGGAGAAGTTCATGTGCCTTGTGGCTGCAAGGTTCACCTAAAAATTCATCATAGAGCATCTTGACATAAGGGTTCTGGTGTGATTTTCTCAGAACTTTTGATTTGTCTTCACAGTAAAGTGACTCCATGCGTTCTCTAAGGATGTTTATGTCTCCGTGGTGGTAAGGCTGGCCTCCTCCTCCGATGCATCCTCCAGGACAGGCCATCACTTCTATTGCATGGTATTTGGATTTTCCTGCCTTTACCTCCTCTACGAGTTCTCTTGCATGTGACAGTCCGTGTGCGATGCCGATGTTAAGCACCGTGCCGTCGATATTTACTGAAGCGGAGCGTACTCCTTCAAGTCCTCTCAGTCCTGTAAATTCTATTTTTTCAAGCTCTTTACCTGTAGTAAGTTCGTATGCCGTCCTTACGGCAGCCTCGATTACGCCTCCCGTGTTTCCGAAAATCACTCCTGCTCCGGTGGATTCACCCATAGGGTTGTCAAACTCGCTTTCTTTAAGTGTAGTGAAATCAATGTTTGCATACCTTATGAGTCGGGCAAGTTCTCTGGTTGTTATAGAGATATCAACATCTCTGATGCCACCGTGAGAGAACTCGTCGCGGGCACATTCGGATTTTTTGGCCGTACAAGGCATCACCGATACTACTATCAGTTTGTTCTTGTCTATGCCAGCCTTTTCTGCAAACCATGTCTTGGATATGGCTCCGAACATCTGCTGCGGTGACTTTGCAGTTGACAGGTGAGGCAGGAGTTCAGGATAATATTTTTCCATAAAGCTGACCCATCCAGGACAGCAGGATGTCATGAGAGGAAGTCTGACTCCGGGCTTTCCTTCTGCTGCGTCTTTCAACCTTCCAAGCAGTTCCGTGCCTTCTTCCATTATGGTCAGGTCTGCAGCAAAGTCTGTGTCGAATACATAGTCAAATCCGAGCTGCCTGAGGGCTGTGACCATTTTCCCTGTCACGCTCTGGCCGGAAAATCCGAAATCTTTGCCTATACCGACGCGGACTGCAGGAGCGGTCTGTACTATGACTGTCTTGTCAGGATCCGCTATGGCTGCCAGCACGTCTGTGGTGTTCTTCCTTTCCGAGAGAGCTCCAGTAGGGCAGACTGCCACGCATTGGCCGCAGTTGATACAGCCTGTTTCGGCTATGTCGCTGCAGAATGGTGTGCTTACTACTGCGCTGAATCCTCTTCCTATTGCAGAAAGTGCACCTACCGACTGTACCTCGTTGCAGACAGTCTCGCATCTGCGGCACATTATGCATTTGTCCAGATCCCTGACTATTGAAAGTGATTTGTCAGGGTTGAATGATGTCATCTCACCCTGATAGCGGATGTCATGTATGCCCAAGTCTCCGGCAACAGATTGAAGTTCGCAGTTTCCGTTCTTCGTACATACGAGACATTCGTTAGGGTGGTTGGAGAGAATAAGCTCCATTATGCACTGTCTGGCATTGAGAACTCTGGCAGAGTGAGTCTTTACTACCATTCCTTCAGCTGCCTCAGTCTTGCAGGACGGAGCAAGATTTCTCCTTCCTTTTATTTCCACTACGCAGATTCTGCATGCTCCCGGCTTGTTTTCATAGCAGAGCTCCTCAAGTTTCATGTGGCATAGTGTAGGTATGCGTACGCCTATGGACGCAGCTGCATCCAGTACGGTAGTTCCTTCAGGGACTTCTACATCTATGCCGTCTATATTCAGTTTTATGGTTTTCATTTTCGCGCTATCTGATTATTATGGCGTTGAAACGGCATTTGCTTATACATCCTCCGCAGCTTATGCAGACATTAGGATTGATGACATGCGGCTGCTTGACAGAGCCGCTGATGGCGTTGACAGGACAGTTCCTCGCGCAGAGTGTACAGCCCCGGCAGATTTGAGGGTCAATGTAATATTTGACAAGGCTGCGGCACTGGTGTGAAGGGCAGCGTTTTTCCCGTACATGGGCCAGATACTCGTCTCTGAAATTTTCAAGTGTGGAAAGCACTGGGTTTGGCGAGGTCTGTCCCAGGCCGCAGAGTGCTGTATCCTTTATGACCTTGCCCAGATTTTCGAGTTTCTCCAGGTCCTCTTCGGTGCCTTTGCCTGTCGTTATTTTTTCCAGAATTTCCAGTAGTCTCTTGTTACCTATGCGGCAGGGAACGCATTTTCCGCAGGATTCATCCACTGTGAATTCCAGATAAAACTTTGCCACTGAAACCATACAGTCGTCCTCATCCATCACTATCATTCCTCCGGAGCCCATCATTGAGCCGCAGGCCAGGAGATTGTCATAGTCTATAGGGATGTCCAGATGCTTTTCCGTAAGGCATCCTCCCGAAGGGCCTCCTGTCTGTACTGCCTTGAACTGCTTTCCTCCTTTTATGCCGCCTCCTATTTTGAAGATGACTTCCCTCAGGGTCGTTCCCATAGGGACTTCTATCAGGCCGACATTGTTCACTTTTCCTGCAAGGGCAAATACTTTTGTGCCTTTGCTTTTTTCGGTACCTATCGAGGCAAACCATTCGGCACCTTTCAATATGATAGGAGGTATGTTTGCGTAAGTTTCGACATTGTTTACGTTGGTAGGATAGCCTTTGTAGCCTGATTCGCTGGGGAATGGAGGCTTTACGCATGCTTCACCCCGTTTCCCTTCCATAGACCTGATAAGAGCGGTCTCTTCTCCGCAGACAAAAGCTCCTGCTCCGTACCTGATTTCGATGTCGAAGCAGAATCCGCTTCCCATTATGTTCTCTCCGAGAAGTCCTGCTTCACGTGCCTGGGCTATAGCTGTCCTTAATCTGTGAATGGCCAGGGGATATTCTGCCCTTATATAGATGAGTCCGTGCGACGCCCCTGTACAATAGCCGTTTATGGCCATGGCTTCGATGATGGAATTAGGGTCTCCTTCAAGTATGGACCTGTCCATAAATGCTCCCGGGTCTCCTTCGTCTGCATTGCAGACTACATATTTGCATTCAGACTTGACCTCTCTGGTGATTTTCCATTTCAGTCCGGTAGGGAAGCCTCCTCCACCGCGTCCCCTGAGTCCGGAGGCAATGATTTCTTTCAGAACATCTTCGGGCTGGCTTTCCAGAACTTTTGCCAAAGCAGCATAGCCGTCATGGGCTATGTAATCTTCAATGTTCTCCGGATCAATGGCTCCGCAGTTTCTGAGAGCTATTCTGACCTGGGTGCGGTAAAACTCCATATGTTTGCTGTCAGGGACCGGTTCTCCGGTGTCCGGGGCTACATACAGAAGTCTGGAGATTTTCTCTCCTTTCAAAATGTGCTCGTTGACGATTTCTTCAGCATCTTCCGGTTTTACAGTGACGTAGAATGTGTTGTCCGGAATGATTTTCACGATAGGGCCCTGCTCGCAGAAACCGAAGCAGCCTGTACGGATGACTTGCACTTGTCCTGTAAGTCCGGCCTTTTCGACAGCCTCACGCATCCTGCTTACGATTTCCTCGCTTTTGGATGCCCGGCAGCCTGTTCCGCCGCAGACAAGAATGCAACAGTTGATTGATTTTTTTCTAAGTCTCTCCCTTAGGCTCGCAAGCTCTGTGGAAGAAGCTATCCTGTCCATATAGTTGTATGTGGTTATTAATTGCTACAAATATATTATATGAACAATAAAATCCAAACGAAAATGCGAATATTTTTTCATTTTTGTAAATAAAAGCATAAAACAGCAGAGAGGAAGCATATATGCCATGTACTTTGCCAGCAAATATCACAAATGCTGTCTCGCGGTTTTATTTCCTACCTCAGAGGGGGCGTTTCAGTACTGTTTGACATTTTCATCTGCGTTCGGAATGCAGGTGCGTGGAAGTATGCCCGTCAGGCGGGCTATGGCAATGCCGTAGTTGGTGATAGGAATATTTTGTTCTTCTGCCTGTGAAATTCTGGAAAGGACGTATCTGCGGTTGAACATGCAGGCTCCACAGTGAATGACCAGGTCATAGCCGCTTAAATTTTCAGGAAAGTCATTTCCGGAGACGAAGTTTATTTCAAGTCCGCTTCCAATACGTTTCCGGAGCATTGCAGGTATTTTTATGCGGCCGATATCTTCGCCAGCAGGGACATGAGAGCATGCTTCGGCTATCAGGACTTTCGAACCCTCTTTCAGAGAATCTATCGCTTCCGCTCCTTTTAGAAATGTATCTATATTGCCCTTGTATGCAGCAAAAAGTATTGAGAAGGATGTCAGTCTGATGTCTTGAGGCAGTATGCCGGCTACTGTCCTGAATGCCTGTGAGTCAGTAATGACCAGCGATGGAGGGGATGACAGTAAGGAGAGAGCTTTTCCGAGCTGCTCAGGAACAGTGCAGACCGCCGTGCATTTCTTTTCCATAAGTTCCCGGATTACAGCATTCTGTGGCATTATTATGCGACCTTTCGGAGCTTCGCTGTCCTGTGGTATTACCAGTATTACGACATCTCCTTCTTCTACAAGTCCTGCAGTTATGCTTCTCTGCCCTCCGGCAATGGACTCCGCTGTCTGTGCCAGAGCCTCTGTCAGGCTGCCGTATCCTCCGGAATCTGTCATGACAGGATGTTTCCCGAATTTCTCATAAAGTCGTGCCGCGATTTTTTCTTTTCCGTCTGTCAGGTCGCATTTACTCAGTACGATTATGTAAGGGAGCCCGCTTTTGGCAAACATTGATATGAGTTCTGCTTCGCTGCCGTTGCTGTCTTGTGTTTCCTTCTGATTTACATCTTCAAGTCCGTTTGTATAACTGTAGTCCGGTGCGCTGACTGTGATTATGGCTATGTCGCATTTTCGTACTGTATCCATTGTTCTTCTTACTCGGGCAGCTCCGAGAACTGAAGAGTCGTCAATACCGGGAGTATCTATAAGAGTGGCAGCGCCCACTCCCGGAATCTCAATGTTTTTCATGACAGGGTCTGTAGTCGTGCCTGGAATATCGGATACCAGGGATGTTTCCTGACCGCATAATGCATTGATTAGCGTAGATTTGCCACTATTGCATTTCCCGAATACCCCTATGTGGAGCCGTTCACTCCGTGGTGTAGCTTTCATACCAGATGAATCGTTTTGTCAGAATCTGAAATCCCTCTCTCCCTTTTCAATAAGTCGGAGTGATGATACCAGTTTGGCGGCAATGGCTTCTCTGGCCGCATTTCCGTCAGATTCGCGAATTATTTTATCAGTTTCGTACCTTATCTGTTCCAGTCCGGTCTTGCGCGTTGCTTCGGAGGCATAGTCGGTAAGGTATTCCTTAAGTGTCAGCAGGGCATTAGGCGTGCAGAATTGTCCTATTCCTCCTGACTTGACAATAGACATGAATCTCTCACCTGTGCGTCCCAGACGGTAGCAGGCCGTGCAGAAACTCGGTATATATCCCAGCTCTGTCAGCCATCCTATGATTTCGTCCAAACTCCTGTGGTCACTCACATCAAACTGCTCAGTGTGTCCGTCCTTGTCTGTAGAATATCCTCCTACTCCTGTGCTTGAACCTCCGCTTATCTGTGATATACCCAGTTCAAGCACTTTCTCTCTTACAGTCTTGCTTTCCCGTGTCGAGATTATCATACCTGTATAAGGCACGCTGATGCGTATCATTGCCACTATTTTCAGGAAAATCTCGTCCGGAAGAGCGTCCTTGAATGTTGCTGTGTCGATTCCGTCAGCAGGGCAGAGACGCGGAACGCTTATGGTATGAGGTCCTGTGCCGTGCAGCGCTTCCAGGTGTTCTGCGTGCATCAGCAGACCGGTAAATTCCCTCAGATATCCTGATAGTCCGAACAATCCGCCTATACCCACATCATCGACGCCGCCTTCCAAAGCCCGGTCCATTGCTTCCGTATGCCAGAGGTAATCGCTTTTGGGTCCGCGCGGATGCAGCCTGCCGTATGATTCCCTGTCATATGTCTCCTGAAAAAGTATGTATGTGCCTATGCCTGCGTCGTGGAGTTTCCTGTAATTATCCACTGTAGTCGCGGCTATATTTACATTAGCCCTTCTGATGGCTCCGTTTCTGTGTTTAACGGAATATATTGTCTGCAGGCTTTCCAATATATATTCGATAGGGGAGTGAACAGGGTCTTCTCCCGATTCTACTGCCAGTCTTTTGTGTCCCATATCCTGAAGGGCTGTCACTTCTGCCGCTATCTCTTCCTGGGACAGACGCTTTCTGGGCATTGTTCTGTTCTGTGCATGGTACGGGCAGTATGTGCAGCTGTTTACACAATAGTTGGAGAGATACAGGGGTGCGAAAATAACTATCCTGTTGCTGTACAGTTTCTGCTTTATTTCTTTTGCCAGAGAGAAAATGCGGCTGTTTATATCCGGCAGTCTGCATTCGAGCAGGGCGGCCGCTTCACGGTGGTTTAGTCCATGGCCTTCTTCCGCTTTTTTCAATATGCTTTCAAGCAATTCTCTGTCACTGCTGTGTCCGCGGGCGTAAAGTACAGTTTCTTCTATTTCGGAAGCATTGATGAATTCATCTGCTTTCCTGGAATCCGGTTTGTACATCTTATTGAGATTTTAGTGTTATCTTATATGTGTTATTGAGTGGTCCTGTTATTATTTGGCTTCATTATGGATTCGGCTTTCTGTCAGGATAGTCTCCCCGGCCATAGTCTATTGAATATCCTATGGTTCCGAGCTCCTTTTCCAGGGCTGCAATTCCTTCAGCCGCTTCTGCTCCTGTGCATGCTTTACCGTCATATATTTCATAGTCTTTCCTGTATGTTTCCGGTGTTATGTCAGGCATCACTACATTGGCTCCGGCCAGAATACCTTTAAGCCTGTTTCCTGGAGACAATGTGTTCAGTGCCGTGGTGGATGGGATAAGGGCATCGGGGAATATTAGCCTGAAAATCGAAATGAGCAGAAGCGTCAGGTCTGCATTTCCATGCGGAAATCCTGAAAAAGGAGAGTCCTTATGCGGTATGAACGGACCTATGCCTATCATTTCAGGCTTGAACTTTTCTATGAGCAAAATGTCTTTGACAATATTTTCATGGCTTTGGTATGGGCTTCCTGTCATCATTCCTGTTCCTGTCTGGTATCCGCACTGGCGCAATGTTTCGAGGCATTTCATCCTATTGTCAAAATCTTCATTATCGGAGTGGAGTTTTCGGTAGTGCTGTCGGTCAGAAGTCTCGAACCGCAGGAGATATCTGTCCGCTCCTGCTTCCCTGAACCGCATATAAGCCTTTTCACTGCGTTCACCTATAGAAAGCGTTATGGCAGTATCTGGAAATCCGGTCTTCAAGGTCTTTACTATACTTTCAATGATATCATCCGTGTATGCAGGATCTTCTCCGCTTTGTAGTACGAATGTCCTGAACCCTGCTTCATGTGCCTTGTTGCATGCATTGTATATTTCATCAGGAGTCATTCTGTAGCGTCTGACACTGGTATTCTGCTTCCTGAGTCCGCAGTAGAGGCATCCGTGGCGGCAGCAGTTGCTGAACTCAGTCAGTCCGCGGATAAATACTTTCTTTCCGAAATTTTCTGCAGTTGTCTCTGCGGCAATAGACATTATATACTCCAAAGCCGGAGCATCGTAATCCCTTACCAGAGTCAGATATCCTTCATCCGGCAGATGTCTGTTTTTTCTGAGTGTGTCTATCAGCCCTTTCATTTATCCGTTCTTTATATTGATAAGAACCAAAAGAGATTCCTTATCTTGCCGGGAATTTTTCCCTGCAGCTGTATGTCTTCATATGAGTTCATGCTCAAATATAAGAAACAGATTGATTCGTTGTCTATATTAAGATATGCAAATGAATTTTTTTAGTACATAGGGGGCAAGGTTGAGGAAACGAAAAGGGGACAGCTTCATCTGAAACTGTCCCCTTGTGCGGGCGAAGGGACTCGAACCCATACGCCTCTCGGCACCAGATCCTAAGTCTGGCTTGGCTACCAATTACAACACGCCCGCATCAATATTTTTAAAGGAATGCAAAGTTATGAATAAATTTTGAATCTGCAAATTTTTTTTGCTAAGCTATCATTTTTTGCTTTGTGGTTTTTCGAACTTCAGGCAGCACCAGTCTTCTATGCAGTCTTCTGCTGCGATATTCAGTCCGTTTTCCGATGCGCTTTCTATTACTGCATCTTTGTCCCCTGTATAAAACCCGCTTACAAATAAAAGTCCTCCTGCTTTCAGGGATCTTGAATATGCGGCCATATCCTGAATAAGTATATTTCTGTTGATATTTGCCAGAATGATATGATATTTACTCATCTGGAGCAGTGAGGCGTCTCCGCAGTATGTCTCTACTTTCTTTCCTACTCTGTTCCTGTGTGCATTGTCAAATGCAGATGATGCAGCTACGGCGTCAATATCTATTCCATATACTTTTTCAGCTCCTAATTTTGCTGCAAGAATGGCAAGCACAGCTGTACCGCATCCCATGTCCAGAACTGTTTTTCCCTTTATCGAGTCCTCATGATTCATCAGTGCCCTGCACATCATATATGTTGTCTGGTGATGTCCTGTTCCGAATGCCATGTGCGGTTCTATGGTTATATTGAATCTTGATTTAGGCAGGTTCTTGTGAAAAGGAGCCTTTATGGTACATTTGCCGTCTATGACTATAGGGTCGAACTGACTCTCCCACTGCGCATTCCAGTTGACTGGTGGTATAAGCGTGCTTCTGAAGTCTATTACTTCAAAAGCATATCCATCCAGTCCGCTGAGTATTACTTTCAGCATCTGCGGGGAGTACAAGTCCTTTTGTATATAACATTTGAGACAAGGAGATTCCTCTGTAAAGGATTCGAAAGGAAGGTCTTCCAGCTCTGCCATAAGTATTTCAGCGTTTTCGTCTGTAAACGGATTTATTCTGACGGATACTTCAATATATTCCTGACTGTTCATTTTATTTGTATAATAACTAATTCTACAAATTTACAATTTGTGCAAGCAGAATCAAAAATATCTCATGAAATTTAAACAGTTTCTCATAGTAAAATTGTGGCAAAATACTTTCAATGCTGTGAATTATGGTCAATTTTCTATGAATTATCTTTTCCCGACATTTTTCTTTACGCGGATTTTTGTTTAAGTTTGCAAGATATGAAACAGCGACTCTTAGGAATGACGCCCGATGATCTTAAAATCGTGGCACAGGAAGTCGGGCTGCCAAGATTTGCAGCCGGGCAGATAGCGCGTTGGCTCTATCAGAAAAAAGTAGTAAGTATTGACGAAATGACAGATATTTCCAAGTCGGGACGGGCTGCATTGAATGAAAAATATGAAGTCGGAAGGACGGAATATTGTTCAGTGCAGAAGTCTATTGACGGAACAAAGAAATATCTGTTCCCTGTAAGAGGATATCGTGGAGGCAGGCTTATGGATGAGGAAAGCGCAGTCGAAGCTGTCGTTATTCCGGATGGAGAGAGGGCTACATTGTGTGTGTCCTCCCAGTCGGGATGCCGGATGGGGTGTCATTTTTGCATGACTGGACGCCAGGGCTTTCACGGACATCTGCTTGTTGCCGATATTATATCACAGTTTTTGGCTATTGACGAGTCGGATGAATTGACCAATGCTGTATTTATGGGAATGGGGGAGCCGTTGGACAACTATGAAAATGTCCTTAAGGCGATTAAAATCCTTACTTCAGACTGGGGATTCGGGTGGAGTCCGAAAAGGATTACGCTTTCAACTATCGGAGTGCTTCCGACCTTGAAAAAGTTCCTGGATGAGAGCCGGTGCCATCTGGCAGTCAGTCTGCACAATCCTTTCCCGGAGGAAAGAATGTCAATGATGCCTGTCGAGCGGGCATATCCTTTGGAGGATGTTCTGGATTTGATCAAACTGTATGATTTTACTGGTCAGCGCAGGGTTAGTTTTGAATATACTATGTTTGCCGGATTCAATGATACTAAGCGTCATGCAGATGCTTTGTCCAGAATGCTTTCAGGACTTGAGTGCCGCGTGAACCTTATCCGATTCCATAAAATTCCTGATTTTCCTTATTCTCCTTCCGCTCAAGGAGTTATGGAGTTGTTTAGAGACCGTCTGAGCAATTCAGGCATAACTACGACTATAAGAGCATCGCGTGGTGAAGATATTCTGGCTGCGTGCGGGATGCTTGCCGGTCAGCATGAGTCAGGCGCAAACGGACGGTAGCATTCAAATATCTAATCTGGTCTGTCTAAATTAAGGAGCTGTTTGAAAATGAGATTGGATAAGTTCTTAAAGGTTAGTCGTTTAATCAAACGACGTACTGTGGCCAAGGAAGTTTGCGAAGCCGGCCGCATTCAAGTGAATGGCCGATCAGCCAAAGCAGGCCATGATTTGAATGTGGGTGATATCCTTGATATCGCTATGGGAAATCGTC
>URDD01000026.1 GCA_900546395.1 uncultured Bacteroidales bacterium
CCCTACGCCCCCCGCTGCGCCTGGCCGTCGTTTGCCCCCTCCAGCCGCCCATCTTTCCACGTGCCGGCTTTTTTTTCGGGGGTGCCTCTAGTATACATAAGGAAGCTGCTACGGTATATGTCCCGAATGAATCTATATCTGTATCGGAATATGAGAGGCGGAGCCGTGAATTCCAGGTCTATACTATGCGCCAGAGTCATTTTCATGACGGTTTCTGGGCTGGAACAGGCATTGACGGACTGTATTGGTTTTCATATAAGGACAGGAGTTTGAGTCATGTAAGGTCCGAGACTCCGGAAAAAGTTTCTGAAATTCATGGCATTTATGAAGCGGATGACGGGATTCTTTATGTAACTACCGCAGACAGCGGATTCTACCGACTTGCCGTTGAAGAAAAGTCAGGACATCCTGTAATATCGGAAAACAAGCGTTATTCCTTTTATCATAAAGGGCATAGGATAGATATGTTCTATCCCATTCTTCCGGATGGAGATTCTCTGCTTTGGCTCGGCAGCCGGGGCAGTGGTCTTGTAAGGTTCGACTTGAGGACGGAGGAATATCAGGTCATTTCACTTAAAGAGAAACTTGGAAAGGCAGTTGACGATATCTTGAGTTTATGCAAGACAAGGGACGGTAGTATTTATGTCGGTACCACTTCCGGATTGGTCCGCATAGGCTTTGATATGGGGAAAATGTCATTTTCGTATATAGGCAAAGAACACGGATTCCTCAATGATATGATTCATGGAGTTCTGGAGGATGCCGACGGTTTCCTATGGCTGGGAACCAACAGAGGTCTGGTAAAATATAATCCAGCGACAGGTCTGTCACATACATATTATTACAGTTCAGGAGTTTCGGTAGGTGAGTTCTGTGATGATGCATACTATAGGAACCCATACGACGGAGCTTTGTTTTTCGGTGGAGTTGACGGTCTGCTGTGTCTGCCTCCAGGGTTGTCATCTGTTCAGGAGGCAAGTCCCGAAATAGTCCTCAGGGAAGTTTCATTGAATTGGAAGCGTGTAAGGCTGTCTGACTGTACCTGTATTGAAGACGGCAATAAGGCGCTGTATTTTGAAGCTCCGCTGGAGTCATTTTCAGTCTCGTTTGCAGTGCCTGACTATATTAACGGTAAGGATGTGGAATATTCCTATATCCTTGAAGGTTTCAGTGACAACTGGTCCGTATTCGGAAGCGGCGGAGAGGCTTCTTTCAACTCTGTCCCTCCGGGAGAATACGAATTGAAGGTCCGCTATAAAAAAGATGTGTTTGATATGGAGTACAAATCATTCTCCATACCAGTTATCATCACTTCCCCGTGGTATATCTCGCGTAATGCTAAGATTGTGTACTTTTTGCTTCTGGCATCTGCACTCATCTTTCTGGCATTCTACGCACGCAGGATAATCAGGCGACGGATGGCTCTCAGGGCTGGTGTGGTTCCTGCATCAGTGCCGATGATATATGACAGGATGTCCATATTTTACGCTTGCTGTGACAGGCTTATGTCGGAAAATATACAGTATAAGGACAGGAAAAGGAATGTGGAACTTATTAGAGAGGAGATGTCTGGAATGTTTCCTTGGCTGACCATGAGTCTTCTCCCCTCGTGGATACCTGTATTCAGAGTCTTTGCGGAGCAGGATATATATTCTGCAGTGAAAAGCGTGCTTGACTCCCTAGAGGCGGAAAACACAGATATATCGAAGATAGGCATTTCTGTTCACAAAGGCTTGTCCTGGCCTGTTTATCTGAATGCCTTCAGGATAGTGCTGTATTGCTGTTTTCGCCATCTGTCTTTGAAAGGGAGTAACGCAGAGATGTCGGTATTCGAGAGTTCCGGAAGCCTTTGCGTAGAGTTTAGGTCAGACCGGAGCGCATTGGAAAGCCTTTCTTCTTTGGCTGCCGGCATTGAAGGAGTCGGTGTTGGTCTATATGTCAAGGATGATATGGTAGGGTTGTGGAAGTCTGTCCTGCAGGCGGCCTTCGCGCGTCCTGAAGTCAATACTGTGTGTCAGGACAATGTTTTTCGGGTAGAATTTGGCAAAATAGAGAATAAGGTCAAAGACACGCCTTCCGGAAAGACTGTTATTTTTCTCACTTCGTCAGCAGAAATGGCTTGGCTTGTCAGTGATATGCTTTCCGACGACTTTTCTGTAACGACGGTGTCGCGAGATGAAGATGCTTTTGAAATGATAAGGCTGATGCCTGTTTCGCTTTTGATGGCTGATATGCGTATGTATGCAGGCAAGGAAGGCACGCTGGTCAGACAGTTGAGAGAGAATGCTGCCTATATGGATGGAACGGCATTTGTACCGATCTTCGCCCCAGTTTCTGACAGGACTATATATAACGAGTTTGTTAGGATTTCGGATATGTATATCGCAATGCCTTATGATATTCCTATACTGTCAAGTATTGTATATAAAGCCGTTTATGGCAAAAGCGATATCTCTGAAGGTTATATAGACGGTCGTATTTATACGGATGTTCTGAAAAACTGGGGTATAACTCTTTGCTGCAACAATTCAGAGGATATGGAATTTGTCCGTAAGGTTATTGATCTTATAAAGTCAGGGCTTGGAAATGAAGATCTAGGTACTCCTTTTCTTGCAGACCGCATGTCGATGAGCGAAAGCCGTTTTTACAGGTATTTCAAGAGGGTTTTCAACATGCCTCCGGACAGTCTTATCAAGACGCTTCGGCTTGAGAGGGCTGCCGTAATGCTGAAAAACGGTTCATCCATAATGGATGTCCTTTGTGAAATAGGAATATCAAGCCGTTCTTATTTTTACAAGGAGTTTGCCGGCAGATTCGGGATGACGCCTAAAAATTTTAGGGAAAAGAATTGATCCTACTGACCTGAAAGGGTGTGCTTATTTGTGTGCTCTAATCCTTCTTTATGTGTATAATATGTTGATATATTGAAGATTGTCTTGTGCTCTATTCTGTCTTACAGTGCACTATTCCGACGCATTCCAAAATAGACTGAAAACAGAACAGAAAATGGTTTCTTAATAGGTTTATTTGTATAGGACTTAGTCCGGAATACACTATTAACTAATTTAAAATAAGTACAGAGTACCATGAGATTATTTTCACTAAAACGTACTGGTCTTCCTGTTTTGCTTATGGCATTTTTGATGCTGTCTGCCTTTACGGCACAGGCACAGGAAAAATCAGTGAAAGGGCGAATCTCTGATGAAAAAGGAGATATGCTCGTGGGAATTGCCGTTCAGGAGAAAGGCACATCTAATGGAGTCATAACAAATGACTTGGGTGAATACACATTAAATCTTACAACAGAGAACCCCGTGCTGTTGGTTACCAGTCTTGGGTATGTTTCTCAGGAAATTCCTATCGGAAAACGACGCGTTATAGATGTTGTTCTGGCAGAGGATGTATCTGAACTTGATGAAATTGTTGTGGTAGGATACGGTACCCAGAGGAAAATCTCTGTGGTCGGGTCGCAGGCTACTATGGAACTTGCCGACATCAAGATGCCTACCGCTAATCTGTCTTCCGCCATTCAGGGACGTCTTGCCGGAGTCGTAGCAGTCCAGAGATCCGGAGAGCCGGGGCATGACGGCTCTGATATTTGGATTCGCGGTATTTCCACACTTGCAGGGCAGAGTTCGAATCCGCTTGTGCTTGTAGATGGAGTCGAGCGTGATTTCAATAATATTGATCCTGAGGATATAGAGTCGTTTTCTGTCCTAAAGGATGCGTCTGCTACTGCAGTCTATGGAGTTCGCGGTGCCAACGGTGTAATCATTATCAAGACAAAGCCGGGAAAGGTGGGAAAGCCTCAGTTCAACGTAGACTATTATGAAAGTCTGGTCACTATGACCAAAAGGCCAGAACTTGCAGATGCCTATACATATATGGCTGCGGCAAACGAAGCTTATATGGATACCAACGGAAGCCTTCTCTATACACCTCAATATATAGATGCTACAAAGAAGGCACACGGTCTTATAGCGAATGACAACCCTAAGATGTATAACGAGTATCTGTATCCTGCAGTTGACTGGATGAATGAAATCTTCAATAAATTCGGCCGCAACCGCCGTGTAAATGCTAGTGTAAGGGGTGGTGTACCAAATGCTACATATTATGTATCATTGACATATTATAACGAGCGTGGTCTTACAAGGACGGCTAATATGGAGAACTATGATGCCAATATGCGTTATGACAGATATAACTATACTGCCAACCTTAATCTTCGTCCGACCAAGACCACTACTATCGATCTCGGATTCAGCGGATACCTTTCATCCGGAAACTATCCTCAGCAATCCACAGCTGCACTTTTTGGTGCTGCCATGGCGATTAATCCGGTCTATCTTCCTCTTATGATGCCGGATAATTCTATTTCAGGAATATCTTCTAATGGAGACCTTAGAAATCCTTATGCAGACCTTATCCGTCGCGGTTATACCAACGAGGTCAGGAATAAACTCAATTCCAATATTCGTATCACACAGGATCTAGGATTCTGGAAATGGAGCGAGGGACTTTCCATCGGAGCCCTTCTTGCGTTCGATGTAAACAATCAAAGGAACATGTACTATACGAAGAGAGAGAGTACATATTATTTCGGAGGTACCAAAAACACTTCTACAGGACTTTGGAACGAAGACGTGTTCAATCCGGATGGGAGCTATAATCTTACAAGGACCTATACCGGAAGCGACGAACTCGGATTCTCGAAAGGGCAGTTCAGCGACAGAAGCACATATTTCGAGGCTTCACTGAATTATAACCGTACATTCGGAAAGCACAATGTGACCGGAATGTTCCTTTACAACCAGAAAGTATATACAGACAGGGATCCTGGCGATATAGTGGCATCCCTTCCTTACAGACAGCAGGGTATAGCAGCAAGGATTACATATTCGTATGCCGACCGCTATCTGGTAGAGGTAAACGCCGGATATAACGGCTCGGAGAATTTTGATCCTGAAAACAGGTTCGGATTCTTCCCGGCTGCAGGTGCTGGTTGGGTGATTTCAAATGAGCCTTTCTGGAAAAACGCGAAAAAATATGTCTCGTTCTTCAAACTGCGCTATACTGCAGGTCTTGTAGGATCTGATGCAGTGACCGGCCGCCGTTTCATGTATCTTGACCAAATGTCTGGGACGAACGGCTACCGTTTCGGAACATCCAATACTCAGGTGAACGGATGGGGATTCTCCAAATATGGAGCAAATGTGGGATGGTCAACATCTTTCAAGCAGAACCTAGGTATTGATCTCAAGTTCCTCAAGGACAATCTTTCGGTGACTGTGGAATTCTTCAAGGAACACAGGACAGGTATCTTCCTTCAGAGAGCTACAATTCCTGATTATGCCGGATTCGTGGAAATGCCTTATGCAAATCTCGGTGTAGTTGACAATAAAGGTATAGACGCCAATATCGAGTGGAATCAGAGATTGGGTAGAAAGTCATTCCTTACACTCAGGGGAAACCTTACATGGAATGAAGATAAAATCATAGAGAACGACGATCCTCCTCAGCCGTATGAATGGCTTGAAAAGAGAGGTACCAATGTAAATGGAAGATGGGGCTGGATAGCGGAAGGTCTGTTTACCAGCGATGATGAAATCATAAACCATGCAAAGCAGTTCGGAGAGGAGTATCCGGGACAGCTTTCAAAAGTAGGTGACATCAAATACAAGGATCTCAACGGAGACGGTGTAATCGATGACTATGACAAGTGTCTTATCGGTCAGGGAGATGTCCCTAAGCTTTATTACGGTTTCGGTGCTGATGTTCAGATAGGTTCAGTATCATTGGGTGTGCTTTTCTCTGGAAATGCCTTTGCAGACAGATGTCTTTCAGGAAATGCCATTAACGCTTTTGCAGATCAGGCCGGCGTATCTAATTTGTATTCCAATATTACAGACAGGTGGTCTGCCGAAGATCCTGAAAACCAGAATGTCTTCTATCCTCGATTGCATTACGGAACAACAGCCAATGCAAACAATAACAAGACAAGTACCTGGTGGCAGAAAGATGTAAGTTTCTTGCGTCTGAAACAAGTTTCGATTGCGTACAACTTCCCTGCAAGGCTGTTGGAAAAAACATTCCTTAAAGAGGCAAGTATCTACATAATGGGAACGAATCTGCTGACATTCTCGAAATTTAAGCTTTGGGATCCAGAACTTAATACAAACAACGGATCTGCTTATCCTAATACAATGGCAGTGGCCCTGGGTGTAAGTTTCAAGTTTTAGCCAGAATATTAAAAAAGAACAATATAAGAAATGAAAAAGGTAATTAACATAGCAGTATCGGCTTTGGCGACTGTATTTGCCCTATCAGCCTGCAGTGATTTCTTCGGGACAATTCCCGGTGAGCGGTATGATTTGGAAAGTACTTTCACCAATAGAATCAAGACTGAAGAATTTCTAAACAACGTTTATAGTTACGTCCCTGCGGAGACAAACGAACGTAATATGATGTCTGTCGGCAGTATGGCAGGTCCGTGGACGGCAGGCTCCCTTGAGGCTGACGTGAGCTGGAACGGAAACCCTGCTACAGACTGGGCTTTGGGAATCGTATATCCTTCATCAGGTCTTGTAAGTTTCTATTTCCGAGAATATTACAAGGGTATTTCCAAGGCATCCACTTTTATCGCAAACGTTGACCGTTGTGAGGAAGCCAGCGCAAGTGACAGGAAACTGTGGAAGGCACAGGCAAGGGCATTGAGAGCGCTCTACTACTTCTATCTGTTCCGCTCTTACGGACCGGTGGTAATATTGGGCGAGGACGCGCTTGCCCTCGACACTCCGCTTGAGAACCTTCTTAAAGAGCGTAATTCGGTGGATGAGTGCATCGCGTTCATTACTGAAGAATTCGACAAGGCTGCAGCTGATCTTCCTGCAAAGTATGAAGGCTCGAACCTCGGCAGAATCGACAGGGGTACCTGTAAGGCTTTCAAGGCAAAGGCTCTTCTGTATGCCGCTTCCCCTCTGTTCAATTGCAATGAAATGTATGCCGGAGTAGTGAACAATGACGGAAAACGTCTTTTCCCTCAGGACAAATCTCAGGAACAAGAGAAATGGCAGGCTGCCAAGGATGCTTACGAAGAGTTCTTTAAAGAGTTTGTCCCTACTTACTATAATCTCCACATGGTAGAGAACGGCGGAAAACTGGACTTTTACGAGTCTTACCGTCAGGCTGCGTCTATTTCAAATGAGACTACCAACAAAGAGCAGATTTTCGTGAGGCTTGAGTGGTCCGATCTTTTCTCATATCAGTGTACTCCATATCATAACGGATGTCAGGATGGAAATATGAGGGGCGGACTTGGATTCGGCACTACCCAGGAAATCGTGGATATGTATTTTACTGACAAAGGTCTGCGTATCGTTGACGACCCTGATTACAAGGAGTATTCCGGTGTGCCTTCAGCAGAGCATTACGGATGGCCGTCAGACTATAATGACCCTGTAGTTCCGGGAAGAAATTATTTCAAGAAAAATACCAACAAGACTTTGAAACAGTGGGCCAACCGCGAACCGCGTTTTTATGTCTGCGTGACTTTCAACGGGTCGACATGGCTTAAAACCGATACGAATGACGGTGAAGTCACCACAGAGCTGACATATAACGGAAATTCCGGATACGGAAGCGCGAACTGGGACGCTCCATATACCGGTTATGGCGAGCGCAGAATGGCTCCTAAGGAAGGCCGCAGTCTTGCCAACCACAGGGTAACCCTGCTCCGTCTCGGAGACATGTATCTCGGATATGCGGAATGCTGTAGCGCTACAGGCGACTATGACACAGCTCTTGAATATGTCAACAAAATCCGTCACCGTGCCGGAGTTCCGGAATATGGCGAGGGAACTGACGTTAACGGCTTCAATAAGATAGATATCACCGAACTCGGTCTCTCAAAGAATACTGCAGATATCAACAAACTTGTCCACAGGGAAAGGCTTATCGAACTTTCTTTCGAATGGAACCGCTTTTTCGATGTGCGCCGCTGGAAAGTGGCAGGCATGACTGTCGGTGATGACTGGTATTATCCTTCATATCATAATGGCGGTGAAGGCGGAGAAATCCATGGTATGAACTATATGAAGGACGCACCTGAATTTTTCGAGAAAGTCAGAGTCGAGACCCGTGCCTTTGATGACAGACATTATCTGTTCCCTATTCCAGACAGCGATATAAGACGTAATCCGGATATGATTCAGAATTACGGCTGGTCAACTGTAGAATCAGGTAAATAACAAGCTATCGGATGATGAACAGATTTACTACAATTCTCATATCGGCGGCTGCCATGCTTACTGGGCTGTCTGTTTCCGGCCAGCCATTGCAGCCTGTCGATTATGTCAATCCTCTTATGGGTACAGATTCAAAGGTATCATTCTCCAACGGAAACACTACACCGATAATTTCTCTCCCATGGGGAATGAACAGCTGGATTCCGCAGACAGGAAAAATGGGAGACGGCTGGTCTTATACTTATGATGCGGACAAAATCCGAGGTTTCAAGCAGACACACAGGCCAAGCCCGTGGATTAACGACTACGGACAGTTTTCACTGATGCCGGTCACGGGCAGGCTGGTTATAGACGAGGAGCGCAGGGCGTCATGGTTTACACATAAGGCCGAGGTATCCACTCCGTACTACTACAGTGTATATCTTTCCGAATATGACTGTACTACCGAGATAACTCCTACCGAAAGATGTGCTTACTTCAGATTCTCGTTCCCTAAGACCGATGAAGCCTATGTCATTGTTGACGCGTATGACAGAGGTTCTTATGTAAAGGTCATTCCGGAGCAGAACAGGATAGTGGGATATTCCACACGCAACAGCGGCGGAGTACCCGGCAATTTCCGCAACTGGTTTATCATAGAGTTTGACAGGCCGTTTGAATTCAACAAGGTATGGGCTGACTACCATACAGTTGAAGAACATATGAATCTGGAGTCTAATCATGTCGGAGCCGTAATCGGTTTCAAGACATCCCATCGCGGAGAGCAGGTGCACGCAAAAGTGGCTTCTTCGTTCATCAGCCTTGAGCAGGCTGAAATAAACCTGAAGGAAATCGGAGACAAATCCTTCGATCAGGTGAAGCAGGAAGGCAGAAATGTATGGAACGATGTGCTCGGCAGAATAGAAGTGGAAGATGATGATGTTGACAGGCTCAGGACATTCTACTCCTGCCTTTACAGGTCGGTGCTGTTCCCGAGAAACTTTTCGGAAATCAATGCCGGAGGACAGGTGGTTCACTACAGCCCTTATAACGGAGAAGTTCTTCCTGGCTATATGTTTACTGATACCGGATTCTGGGATACGTTCCGCTGTCTCTTCCCTTTGGTGAACCTTGTTTATCCTTCAATGGGAGAGAAGATGCAGGAGGGTCTGCTTAACACATATCTCGAGAGCGGCTTCTTCCCTGAATGGGCAAGTCCTGGCCATCGCGGATGCATGATAGGCAACAATTCCGCTTCCATAGTGGCTGATGCATATTTGAAAGGAATCACAAAGGCAGATGCGGAAAAGATGTATGAAGGCCTTATCAAAGGAGCTAACAACGTACATCCGAGAATAGCATCTACTGGACGGTACGGATACCAGTATTACAACAAGCTTGGCTATGTCCCGTACAATGTGGGGATAAACGAGAATGTGGCACGTACCCTTGAATACGCTTATGATGACTGGTGCATATACCGTATGGGACAGAAGCTCGGCAGACCAGAAGAGGAAACCGGCATATACAGGGATAGGAGCCTGAATTACAGGAATGTCTTTGACAAGGAAACAAGACTGATGCGGGGTCGTAATGAAGACGGAACCTTCCAGTCCCCGTTCAACCCGTTCAAGTGGGGAGATGCCTTTACTGAAGGAAACAGCTGGCATTATACCTGGTCTGTATTCCATGATGTTCAGGGACTTATCGATCTGATGGGTGGAAAAGACGTCTTTGTAAGGCAGCTCGATACGGTATTTTCTCTTCCCCCTGTGTTTGATGACAGTTATTACGGAGGCGTGATTCACGAAATCCGTGAGATGGAAGTGATGAATATGGGTAACTATGCCCACGGAAACCAGCCTATACAGCACATGATATATTTGTATAACTATGCCGGTCAGCCTTGGAAGGCGCAATACTGGCTCAGGGAGGTGATGACGCGTTTCTATAAACCGGATCCTGACGGATACTGTGGTGACGAGGATAATGGCCAGACTTCCGCTTGGTATGTATTCACGGCTCTGGGTTTCTATCCTGTATGTCCGGGCAGCGACGAGTATGTGATGGGTGCTCCGTTCTTCAAGAAAGCTGTAATCAACCTTGAGAACGGTAAAAAGGTGCTGATTTCTGCTCCTGAAAACAGCGATTCCAACAGGTATATCAAGTCAATGCAACTGAACGGGAAGAAATACACCGCCAACTATCTGAAGTATGGCGATCTGGTGAAAGGAGCCGATCTCAGGTTCGTGATGGATGATGTCCCTTCAAAGACCAGAGGAACTTCAGATTCCGACTTCCCTTATTCGCTTTCAAGAGACAACAAATGAATTCCGTAAGATGAAAATCAGATTCATATCACTTTTAGGTATTCTGGTAACGGCTCCGCTTGTGATGTCTGCGGAGCCTGCCGGATATGTCAACCCGATTATTGGTACCAATGGTATGGGGCACACTTTCCCCGGTGCGTGCGTCCCGTTCGGTGCAGTGCAGTTAAGTCCTGATACAGACAATGTCCCTCATAACATAGATGGAAAATATCAGAAAGAGACTTACAGGTATTGTGCCGGCTATCAGTATGGAGACAGCACAATAGTAGGCTTCAGCCATACCCATTTGAGCGGTACTGGACATTCCGATCTTGGTGATATACTCCTGATGCCAACTGCCGGCCAGTTGAAACGCACCGGATTCAGGATATCGTTCACGGTTCCGCCACTGTACTGAAAAAGCGTCCCCCGGCTTTTATGAGGTAGTGCTTGACGACTACGGCATAAAGGCTGAGCTTACAGCTACGGAAAGGGTGGGAGTACACCGATATTCTTTTCCGAAAGGAGTTGACGGGCACATCATTCTTGACCTTGCGCACGGTATCTACAATTACGAAGGAAAGACTTTGTGGTCCGTGCTCAGGGTCGAAAATGATACTTTGGTAACGGGCTACAGAATTACCAACGGATGGGCCAGGACCAACTACACTTATTTTGCTATGTCATTCTCCATGCCTGTTTCCGAGTATGGCTATAAGGATCGGTCAGGTGTTCCGTACAGCGGATTCTGGAGGAGATTCGGTCTTGAGAAGAATTTTCCAGAGATAGCAGGAAGAGATGTTGCCGCATGGTTCGCTTTCGACAATTCCGATTCTTCGGTGATAGAGGTGAAGGTGGCTCTTTCTGCCGTCAGCACTGAAGGCGCCTTGAAAAATCTTGAGGCCGAGACCGGAGATCTTGGTTTTGACGAGATAGCATCCAGGGCACGAAGCCGATGGAATGAGGAACTGATGCAGTTTGAGGTAGAGGGGACTGACGACCAGAAAGCTATGTTCTACACATCCTTGTACCATACGATGATAAATCCGTCGGTGTATATGGATGTAGATGGAAGCTACAGAGGACTGGACCACAATATCCATAAGGCAGAAGGCTTTACCAACTATACCGTATTTTCACTCTGGGATACCTATCGTGCGGAGCATCCGTTCCTGAATCTTTTCAAGCCTGAGCGCAATGCGGATATGGTCCGCTCGATGATAGAACACCAGAAGCAGAGCGTCCACGGAATGCTGCCGGTATGGAGTCTCATGGGCAATGAGAACTGGTGTATGAGCGGCTATCATTCGGTGTCCGTACTTGCTGACGCAATAGTCAGCGGTGTCTGCGGCGACTCTTGTGGAGAAGCTCTGAAAGCGATGACAAGCACTGCTGAAGTACCTTATTATGAAGGCCTTGCCGACTATATGAAACTCGGATATGTACCTCTAGACAAATCAGGCACGGCAGCATCCACCACTCTCGAATATTCCTATGACGACTGGGCCATATACAGGACCGCACTTGCGGAAGGCAGGAAGGATATAGCTGAGAAATACAGGCAGAGGGCGTTGAATTACAGGAATATATATGATCGTGAGACAGGATTTGCGAGACCCCGTTTTTCAAGCGGGGAGTTCAAGCCTGGTTTTAACGCTCTCCAGACCTACGGAGAAGGTTTCATAGAAGGCAATTCATGGAATTTTTCTTTCCATGTACCGCATGATGTCTATGGTATGATGGAGCTGATAGGAGGAGAAAAGGTCTTTACGGCCAGACTCGACAGTCTTTTCGAGATGCATCTTCCGGAAAAATACTATGAGCATAACGAAGACATTACAGAGTCCTGCCTCGTGGGAGGATATGTACACGGAAATGAGCCGAGCCACCATATTCCGTACTTGTACGCATGGACGTCTTCTCCGTGGAAGACACAGTCCAAAGTGCGGGAAATCCTTAACAGGATGTACAGGAATGACATTGACGGCCTCGGAGGAAACGATGACTGCGGCCAGATGTCCGCGTGGTATCTCTTTTCCGCATTGGGATTCTATCCAGTATGTCCCGGAACAGGCGAATATGTGCTTGGAGCTCCGTACCTGCCATATATGAAAGTGTATCTCCCCGGAGGAAAGACGCTTGAGATAAAGGCGCCGGGGGTGAGCGACAGGAACTGTTATGTCCGCTCGTTCCGCATGAACGGAAAGGATTACGGAAAACTGTATGTCACAAGGGAGGACATTCTTGCCGGAGGAGTATGGGAATTCTCGATGGGTCCGCGCCCTGACAGGAAAAGAGGGGATGACGATACCTGCAGGCCTTACTCTATGACAGAAAAAGGACAATAACTAAAACTATCAAGACAAAAATATTGGAACATTATGAACAAGATAACCAAATCTGCCGTCCTGCTGCTGTTTTGCGCCATGACGGTAGCTTGTGCTTCTGGTAGAAGCAATGGAAAAGGACAGATATCTGCCGAATGGGACAGGTATGATGTCGGGACAGTGACTTTTGAAGACAAGGCTCCGGGAACTGAAGGGTCGGCTATTTATAAAAGAATAATCCCTGATCCCGAATCCTATATTTCAGAGCAGGCAAGGACAGTACTCTCAACTTTGTATTTCTCCCCGCAGGACAGCATCACACGTGTGAAGGAGATACATTATACCCTGGAGGATACTGACGGCATATCTGCCAAAGGAGGCAGACCTGGAGGATATGTGGACATATTCTACAGCACCCGTCATATAGAGCGTTCTTTCGCCTGCAATGATACCACAAAACTTTTCTTTGAAACGAGGGGAGTCCTCCTGCACGAGCTTACACATGCGTATCAGCTTGAGCCGCAGGGTATAGGCACCTATGGAACCAACCGTACTTTTTGGGCTTTCATAGAAGGTATGGCGGATGCCGTGAGGGTGGCTAACGGCGGCTTCGGTCCTGACGCAAGACCTAAAGGTGGCAACTATATGGACGGATACCGTACTACCGGATATTTCCTGGTATGGCTCAAGGACAACAAGGATCCGGATTTCCTCAGGAAATTCAACCGCAGTGCACTTGATGTAGTGCCTTGGTCATTCGACGGAGCCATAAAGCATATACTTGGAGAAGAATATGATATCGACAGTCTCTGGCATGAGTACCAGGTGGCTGTAGGGGATATAAAAGAATAGTTTCCTGACGTGAGAAGGTGTTTTGCAAATATTGTATTGGCAACAGTGTCGCTGACGGTTTTTCCGTTTACGGCACTGTGTGAAGGCCTGGTAGATTATGTTAATCCGTTTGTCGGGACGGACGGATACGGGAACGTGTATCCAGGAGCCCAGATTCCTTTTGGCGGAATACAGATCAGCCCGGATACCGACTCTGATTTCTATGATGCCGCATCCGGATACAAATACAGCCATCCGACGATAATGGGATTCAGTCTTACCCATCTGAGCGGGACCGGCATACCTGACCTTGGGGACTTCCTTTTTATTCCTGGGACAGGGAAAATGCATCTCAAGCCCGGAACCCACGATGACCACACTGCAGGTTACAGGTCGGCATATTCGCACGACAGGGAATGGGCCTCGCCGGACTACTATGCAGTGGAACTGGATGATTATGGGGTAAAGGCTGAAATGACTTCCGGATTGAGAAGCGGGATATTCCGCTTTACATATCCTGAGTCTGACAGCTCGTTTGTAATGATAGATATGGATCATACCCTATGGCAGAAGTGCAAGTGGTCCAACCTTCGTATGATAAACGACTCCACGCTGACGGGCTATAAGCTTGTCAAAGGTTGGGGGCCGGAAAGACATGTGTATTTTGCGGCGGAATTCTCCAGGAAGCCGGACAGCTTCAGGATTATGCAGAACGGCAAGCCTGTTATATACAACACATCCCGTTTTCGCAGCAGTTATGAGGCTTGGGGAACAGGGCTGATGGCATGTCTGGGCTTCAGAACAGCTGAAGGGGAGGAGATAACTGTAAAGGTGTCGGTTTCAGCCGTGGATACGGATGGAGCATTGGCGAATATGGAAGAATTGGACGGACTGGATTTCGACTCCCTGCATTCCAAAGGCGTGGAACTCTGGGAAAAGGAGCTTTCGAAATATGAAGTGAAAGCTGATAGGAAAACCATTGAGACGTTTTACACTTCCGCATACCATGCCGCTCTGCATCCTTTTGTTTTCCAAGACTCTGACGGACGTTTCCGTGAATTGGATAAGACTATAGGACAGGCCGAAGGTTTTACGAACTATACCGTATTGTCTTTATGGGACACTTACAGGGCATTCCATCCGTGGCTTAATCTGGTAAACCGGGAACTGAATGCCGACATTGCCGCATCTATGCTTGCCCACTACGACAGAAGTGTGGAGAAAATGCTTCCAGTATGGTCGTTCTACGGCAACGAGACGTGGTGCATGATAGGCTATCATTCCGTGTCGGTGCTTGCCGATATGATAGTCAAGGATGTAGAGGAAGTTGATAAGGAGAGGGCGTATGAAGCGATGAAGACCACCGCTATGAATCCGCATTTCGACTGTCTGCCGGAATATATCTCAAACGGGTATGTGCCTTTTGACAAGGAAGCGGAATCCGTATCAAAGACCCTTGAATATGCCTATGACGATTTCTGTATCGCACAGGCGGCCAAAGCATTGGGTAAAGAGGATGACTACAGGTATTTCTTGAACAGGTCTCTTTCTTACCAGACACTGATAGATCCCGAGACAAAGTTCATGAGAGCAAGGGACATAAACGGGAAATGGCGGACTCCGTTCACTCCTGTGGCATACCAGGGTCCCGGATCAGTCAACGGATGGGGCGATATTACAGAAGGCTTTACAGTTCAATATACATGGTATGTCCCTCATGATTTCCAGGGTTATGCGAATATCGCCGGAGAGGACTTCCTGACATCGAGGCTCGACAGCCTTTTCACTGTAGAACTTCCTGAAGACATTCCGGGAGCCCATGATATCTGGGGCCGTATAGGGGCTTATTGGCACGGCAATGAACCTTGTCACCACATACCTTACCTGTACAATTATCTCAGACAGCCGTGGAAATGCCAGAAGAGGGTCAGGGAGATAGCGGAACGCTTCTACGGCAACACTCCGGATGCCCTAAGCGGAAACGATGACTGCGGACAGATGTCGGCGTGGTTCATGTTCAACTGTATAGGCATTTATCCGGTGGCGCCTTCAAGCAATATATATAATGTCGGCTCTCCGTGTGTGGAAGCTGTTTCCGTAAGGATGAGCAACGGCAAGTATATAAAGATGACGGCGGAGAACTGGTCTGAAGAGAACGTCTATGTAAAGGACCTCTATGTCAACGGAGTCAAATGGAGCAAATCATATCTGACCTACGATAATATAAAGGATGGCGCGGAACTGCGTTTCGTAATGAGCGGAAAACCTGATTACAGACGCGGAGTTTCAAGCAACGACGTGCCGCCGTCACTGTCTGCTCCTGGAAAGACCATGGAGTACAGAAAACAAGAAACATTAAAACGATAATCGATTATGTTAACAGTAAAGAAAGCTAAAAGAAAGACATTTTTCCGTACAGATGCTGCTCTGCTGTTTCTGGCAGCCGTTTTTGCAGGCTGTTCGGAAAAGCCGGGAGATCCGGGTGCGGATGCCGTCCAGAAATATGCAAGTGTGGATGAAGGAAACAAGAATATGCCTTGTCCCGGAATCATAATGGCCGAATTCGGAGACTCTCCGGCAGGCTCGGATATCAGCAAACTGGTAGATGGGGACCCTGCGACTGCGTTCGTGACGTTCAGAAGCGATTTTGACATCACCTTTACAGGCAATTCAGGCTCTGTGGTTCAGGAGTATTCGATAACGGCCGCATCCGGCTCACCGGAGAATGCACCCTCGTCCTGGACTCTGAAAGGATCGAATGATGACAAGAAATGGTCGGTAATCGATACCAGGAAAGGAGAGTCATTCTCTGCAGGGGAAAAGAAAGTCTGGAGAATAGAAGGACCTGAAAGCTACAAGTCCTACAGACTGGATATCACTTCCAACGGCGGCGGTCCGTCAACATCCGTTGCGGAATGGGTCATGTCAGCCGAGGAGGTTTCGGAGCTGAGGGTGAAAATATATGAGATGCCTGAACTTGCGGGAGTCATAAGTCTGTCCGACTCTAACGGATGGTCTTACAGCGACGCCACTCCTATGGGCAAGCACTATGCTGCGGGAAGTTGTCCTGTGACGGAAGCTACGCCTGAACAGCTGAAATGGCTGGCGGACGCCTCTACGGATGTTGAAATCCCGACATCTGCTGCCGGACTGGGAACCGACGTGAGCTGGTCTGTCCCGACCTTCAAGCTCTATCCTTCAGGAGATCCGCGTCCGTCGGATGTCAACCAGCACGGTATCGGGGACTGCTGTCTCTGTGCGGTATTTGCATCAATGGCATATATTTATCCTGACTTCATCAAGTCTGTCATCAAGTCAAAAGGCAACGACATTTACGATATAGCGATGTTTGACCCTATGGGAAAACCCATTACAGTCCAGGTCAATACCACTTGTATTATGAACAGCAAAGGGGACATCGTGGCTATGTCCGGAAAAGACAATGTGGCCACCTGGGGTACACTGCTTGAGAAAGCCGTGATGAAATGGAACTGCGTATTCAGAAAAAGCCCTTCTTTAGGCGGTATCGGAACCGAGATTGTGCCTTGTCTGTTTACCGGTGACGGCGGAAGCATAGCCTTCGATAGGGGCAAACTTACCGCAGGACAGATGGATAAGGTGGTAGATGATCTTCTTGATTACGGAGTCCTGGTAATAGGCGGATTCAATCCGGGAGGCCTTCAGATTAACGACAAGGGCTATGAGACCGTCAGTGCACATGCTTTCACGTTCATGTACTCCCCGGACCCGGATGCGATGTTCATTATGCGCAATCCTTGGGGCAATAACACAGACAAAGGCGGTGTTGACGGTGCGATGGATATCTACGATGACGGTATCATTCCTCCTACCATCGACCTTCGTGTATGTGAGCCTGGCATTGCCGCCAAATACAAGAAGAACCCTCTTCTTCCTTATATACCGAAGCAGAACTACTCTGCCGGCAGTTTCTGGCTGACACCGGAGATGATGCGCCAGCATGGACTTTGAACGTCCTTTTCAGAGCTAAAATAAAACTAAATAACTGATATTAAACATGATATAAAATATTTTAATCGTATGAAGAACTTTAGAATTATACTCGCCGGCGCAAGCATGGCTCTGGCCGGTTGCGGGATGACAGATCCCTGGGAAAAATATGAAGATTACGGAGAATTTCCTGACAGACTCCTTCCTTCTGAACTCAAGACAGCACTGTGCGGCTCGGAAGCGTGGAAACTGACATACCGGGACACCGATTTCTATTTCTCATTCAGCGAGGACGGAACTGTAGTATGCAACTCCAATATGTTTAGGGACGAGATATCTTCAACCTACAGGTTCGACTGGGACAACCCTGAATCCGTACTGCTCACAATACCAGGAGGAGGCCATTTCCAATACCTGGAAAACAACGGATTCGGTCAGGAGATTACGGTAACGTCATACAGTGACAAGAAGTTTTCCTGCAAGGATTCGCAGTCTGAAGAGGAGTACACTGCGGTAGCGGTACAGGCATCGGACATCGATGCCGTCAACGAAAGCAAACTCGCTGTGAAGAAGTCCGTTGAGGGTGGCTGGTCCGCAACATATTCGGAAAATCTTTATTACCTGCTTTTTGCTGATAACGGCATAGTCGCATGTCTGCCGGAAAATGCGGTAGCTTCCAATACTGAATATACATTCAGCGGAACAGTATCTGACCCCGTGCTGGAAATGAAGGGCTTTTCATATTTCGGAGATACTTCATTCGGGATGTCTTATGAAAATGGCGGAACAACAATGAAGCTCACCGGCAAGCCGAGCGGAAAGGTCATCACTTTCAGCCAGACAGACGCTTCAGTCATAGAAGAGGCGGGCAAGGCTGTGATATCGGAAGCATTTGTATCCAACAATTACACTCACGGAGTCGTCCGTAGCACAAGTGGGCTTTTCTATGCACACTATGTGGCGAAGACAGTCAGGACAGAAGATGCGGAGATAATCGATGAAATCAAGTTTGACATACTGCACAACAGAGTTCTGACCCACAAGACAGTCAAGGTTTCCGACATCGATATCTACGGCAATATAAAATTTAGGGAGACAGTAAGCATAAACGGCAAGGATATTGACGGATTTGTATATAATCTGTCGAACAATACGGTTTCGGCCGATGACAGAGGAATGGATGTTACTGCCAACAATACGGTGGTGGATTGGCTTGTCAATGGTTTCAAGACTTATGTGATCCGTCCGTCTTCTCTGGAAAAAAGAGGCGATATGTCCGACAACCTGATGAAAGAGTTTGACGCCAACACAGGTTACTGGGACAAGCTTGAGATTTCAGACAGAGGCAACCGTCCGTTTATATTTACGCCAAAAGGCGGAAATTTCGGAGGAAGGACATGGACTTGCTTCTATTCGGCCAACTCTAATCCGCTTGACGGCATAAGGACAGACGAGGTGGATAAAGTAAGGTTTGACAGACCATATACCGTGAAGAATATTTACGGCGGAGGAATCAATGCAGAGCATATTGCCGAGATAGAGAGATTTTATCCGGGAATCATGAATGCCTATTATCACGAGGACGGCCTTTATGTCATTCTTGAAGGCGGAAAGAACGAAGACAACAGCCAGCTTTATCTTATAAGCCCTACCAGCGGCAACTGGTTCAAGTGTGACAGGGACATGTAGTTACAGGACATAAATATTGTGGTTGAATCAAAGTATTTGTTTTGATGCATCCTTTTTTAGGCGTGTCAGAATTTTGTGTTTTGACACGCCGTTTTTTATTTTTGCAAAAAGTATTGAAAATCTGTAAGAAATGAAGAAAATATTCGCATCGGTTATATTCTGTTTGTATCCCTGTGTCTCCTCGTTTGCCGGAGACGGACAGGCACTGTATCAGGGGAACAGGGCTCCGTTGGCAGAGAAGCCTTATATCGAACTGCCCATAGGCGCTGTCAGGGCGGACGGGTGGCTGGAAGAGATGCTCAAAAGGCAGGCTGCCGGAGCTACAGGTCATATGGATACATTGTATCCTGATGTGATGGGTGAGAGGAACGGATGGCTCGGAGGTGACGGAGACCAGTGGGAAAGAGGTCCTTACTGGATAGACGGACTTCTTCCTTTGGCGTATATTCTTGATGACGGTGACCTTAAAAGAAAAGTCAGGCCGTGGATTGAAAGCATATTGTCCAGCCAGAGGGAAGACGGCTTTTTCGGGCCGTCTGAAGATTACGGCTACGAGCCCGGATTGCAGAGGGACAACTCCGAGGACTGGTGGCCGAGAATGGTCGTCCTGAAAATATTGCAGCAATACTATTCCGCTACCGAAGACAGGCGCGTAATAGATTTCATGTCAGGATATTTCAGATACCAGCTTAAGACTCTCCCCGAAAAGCCGCTCGGGAAATGGACATTCTGGGCCGAATATAGAATGGGGGACAACCTCCAGGCTGTCTATTGGCTCTATAATATTACCGGGGAGGCGTTCCTTTTGGAGTTGGGGGACCTGCTTTATTCCCAGGGATTTGACTTCAGACATTATTTTACGGAGTCGGAAGGACTGGAGCATTCCGGTCAAATGCATTGCGTGAATCTTGCCCAGGGGCTGAAAGCGCCTGTCGTATATTGGCAGCAGCATCCGGACAGAAGTTATATAGAATCGGTTGACAAGGGGCTCGAGGATTTGAGACGGATACATGGCCAGCCGCAGGGAATGTTCGGAGGAGACGAACTGTTGCATGGTAATTGCCCTTTGCAGGGCTCGGAACTGTGTTCGGCAGTCGAAATGATGTTTTCTCTGGAAAAGATGCTGGAAATAACAGGAGCTGTCAGGTATGCAGACCTTTTGGAAAAAATCGCGTTCAACGCCCTTCCTGCGCAGGTGACCGATGATTTCATGTACAAGCAGTATTTTCAGCAGCCCAACCAGATACTGGCTACGCGAGGTTCGAGAAATTTCTATGTCAATGATGACCATGCGGGAACAGATGTAGTGTTCGGCACACTTTCAGGATTTCCCTGCTGTTTCTCCAATATGCATCAGGGATGGCCGAAATTCACCCGAAACCTGTGGTATGCGACTGTTAGCGGGGGAGTGGCCGCTATGGTATATGCCCCATCTGAAGTTACCCTTAAGGTAGGTACGGGAAGAGAAGTGACAATAAAGGAGAAAACCAACTATCCTATGTCTGATGAACTCGAATTCAGAATAGGGATGAAAGGCCGCAGGCCTGAACGCTTCCCGTTCACTCTCCGCATACCGCAGTGGTGCAAGGAACCCTCTCTGTCGGTAAACGGCAAAACCTGTGATGCCGAAGCGGCTGACGGAGTCGTGACTGTCGAAAGGGAATGGCGTGACGGTGATGCCGTTGTCCTGAAGCTTCCTATGTCTGTCAGCGTGTCATCCTGGGACGAAAATTCCGTTGCCGTGGAGCGCGGACCTCTTGTATATGCCCTGCCTCTTGCGGAGAAGTGGGAATATAAGGAGGTGTCGGAAAATGAGAGAAGGCAGTTCGGTTCCGGATATTATGAAGTGACCTCGGAGGATAAATGGAACTATGGAATATTGTCTGACATTGCCATGAATCCTGACAGGAACTGCACGGTCTTTGTCGATACGGCGAAAGCCTCTTCCCCGTTTTTCTGGAACTATGACAATGCCCCTGTAAAGATAAAAGTCAGGGTCAGGGAAATCCCGGAATGGAAGAAATCAGGAAACGGAGCCGGTCCGCTGCCATATTCTCCATGTCTTTCTTCGGGTGAGGAAAAGACTGTCGATCTCATCCCTTACGGGTGTACGTCATTGAGAATATCAGAATTTCCTGTCGTGGCTTCAGGTCCGCAGGAAATGAAGACAAGCGGCAACCCTGTCTTTAAAGGCTGGTATGCCGACCCGGAGGCCATCGTCTATGGGAAAAAGTACTGGATTTTCCCCACAACCTCGGACCTTTATGAAAAGCAGACCTTTTTTGACGCGTTTTCGTCAGACGATCTGGTCAACTGGGAAAAGCATCCGTCCGTATTGACTAAAGAAGATGTGAAATGGGCCGGCTATGCCATGTGGGCTCCGTCTGTAATACATGCCAACGGAAAATATTATCTGTTTTTCGGGGCAAATGACATCCAGGACAATAATGCCGTAGGAGGTATCGGTGTCGCCGTAGCCGACAGGCCGGAAGGACCTTACCGGGATGCACTCGGCAAACCGCTTATAGACAAGATAATAAACGGCGCGCAGCCTATCGACCAGTTCGTGTTCAGGGATGATGACGGCACATATTATATGTATTATGGCGGATGGCGGCACTGCAATATGGTGAAACTCTCTCCGGATCTTTTGGGCATTGTACCTTTTGAGGATGGAGAACTGTACAAGTCAATTACCCCTGAAAATTATGTCGAGGGGCCCTTCATGATGAAAAAGGACGGAAAGTATTATTTTATGTGGTCTGAAGGAGGGTGGACAGGACCTGACTACAGGGTGGCCTATGCCATTTCGGATTCTCCTTTCGGTCCTTTCGAGAGAATAGGGGTCATTCTCGAGCAGGATTCCTCGATAGCGAGAGGTGCCGGTCATCATTCAGTGATACATAATCCCGTCAATGATGAATACTATATAGTATATCACCGCCGGCCTGTAGGGGACAATGCGCGAGACCACCGCGAGACCTGTATCGACAGACTTGAGTTTGACAGCAACGGACATATCCTGCCTGTAAAAATGACCCGTACGGGAATTCCTGCTTCCCGTCTCTGATGCTCCGTCATTGGATCGTACGGTTGGCCAAGTGGCTGGAAATCAAGAAAATTTTGTTCTGAACAAATTTATTGCTATCTTTGCGACCCCTATTTGTGTAGGGATCGCAATTTTTATGTATTAACTATTTAAAAATCAAGACAGTGGACACACAAAGTTACAAAACTGTATCGCTTAAAGCTGGCGATATAAAGAAAGAGTGGGTCGTGATTGATGCTACCGATTTGGTGCTCGGCCGTCTTGCTTCCAGAATTGCTCTTGTCCTTCGTGGAAAGAACAAGCCAAGCTACACTCCGCACATGGATTGTGGTGACAATGTTATCGTTCTTAACGCTGACAAAATCAGGCTCACTGGAAAGAAGATGACTGACAGAGTGTATGTCCGTCACACCGGATATCCGGGTGGACAGAGATTCACTACGCCTAAAGAGCTCCTTCACAAGAAGCCTACAGAGGTGCTAAGGATGGCTGTCAAAGGCATGCTTCCTAAGAATCGTCTTGGCGCAAAACTCATCAACAACCTGTATCTTTATCAGGGAAGTGAGCACCCGCACCAGGCGCAGAACCCGAAAACAATCAAGTTAAACGAAATTTAAGCAGAGCATGAAATCAGTAAACGCCCTTGGAAGACGTAAATCGGCAGTTGCTCGCGTTTATGTCGTGCCTGGAAAAGGTAACATCACAATCAACGGTCGTGACATTAACGACTATTTCAGAGAGGATTCTCTCCGTTATATTGTAAATCAGCCTTTCACAGTTACAGGTACGACTGCTCAGTTTGACGTTAAGGCAAACCTCGACGGAGGTGGAATCAAAGGACAGGCAGAGGCTATGAGGCTCGCTATTTCACGCGCACTTTGCGAAGTTGATAAAGAGGCTTACCGCTCAATCCTTAAAACAAACGGATTCCTTACACGTGATGCACGTGAGGTCGAGAGAAAGAAACCTGGTCAGCCTGGTGCACGCAGACGCTTCCAGTTCAGTAAACGTTAATCGTTATCTGTTGATTTACAGAAAATCACAGTCCGGGAAGAAATGTCAGGACCTATGTTGCGGATGTGAATCCGTGCTGGCTGCCTGAGTTTGCCGAGACTGCGGAAAATCAAGGAGACCGGCCAGGCCGCTACTCCTGATTGATGAAAACCGCCCGACAGGGAAAACGGCAAAAACCTGGAGGGAAAATTAGAAAACAAGTAAAATTTTAAAACAATGCCAAGAACAAATTTCCAAGAATTGCTTGATGCAGGTGTTCATTTCGGACACTTGGCGAGAAAATGGAATCCGAAAATGGCTCCTTATATCTTCGACCAGAAGAACGGAATCCACATCATCGACCTGCATAAAAGTATAGTAAAGATCGAAGAGGCTGCAAATGTTATGAAGCAGTTTGCGCGCTCAGGCCGCAAGATCCTTTTCGTGGCTACAAAGAAACAGGCAAAGGAGATCGTTGCTGAAAAGGCAGGATCAGTAAATATGCCATATGTGACAGAAAGATGGCCGGGCGGAATGCTTACCAACTTCCCGACTATCCGTAAGGCTGTCAAGAAAATGAACACCATCGACAAGATGATTGAAGATGGTACTTTTGCTACTCTTGCAAAGCGTGAGCGTCTTCAGGTTACCCGCCAGAGGGCTAAACTTGAGAAAAACCTTGGATCAATCAAAGATTTGAGCCGTCTCCCTTCAGCACTTTTCGTAGTAGATGTACAGAAAGAGATGAATGCCGTTAAAGAGGCAAACCGTCTTAACATACCGGTTATCGCTATGGTTGATACTTGCTGCGATCCTACTCCGATTGATTATGTGATTCCG
Organism: uncultured Bacteroidales bacterium; assembly: GCA_900546395.1. GTDB lineage: Bacteria > Bacteroidota > Bacteroidia > Bacteroidales > UBA932 > Cryptobacteroides. The sequence continues at coordinate 24,233 of URDD01000026.1, forward strand.
GCCAATGACGATGCTGCAAAATCAATTGCCCTTATCATGGATTTGGTTTGCGGTGCTATCTCAGAGGGACTGAACGAAAGAAAGCTGGAGAAAGACAAAGAGGCTCCTGAAGCAGGTGACGACAAGGCTCCTGCAGGAAAGAAGCTCCGTGCACGCAAAGGCGCAAAAGCAGATGATGCAGCAGAGGCAGAAGCTCCTGCTACTGAGACTGCAGAAACTGTTGCAGAGTAAGAAGTACTAACATTTAATTACTTAGACAATGGAGATAAAAGCAGCTGACGTAGCAAAATTGCGTCAAATGACAGGTGCAGGTATGATGGACTGCAAAAAGGCTCTTGTAGAGGCTAATGGCGATTACGAGAGGGCTCAGGAAATCATCCGCGAGAAAGGTAAGCTTGTGGCAGCAAAGAGAGCTGACCGTGAGACTACTGAAGGAGCTGTTATTGCTGAAGTTAACGGTGGAAAGGCTGTTCTCGTATGTCTCGGATGTGAGACTGACTTCGTTTCGAAGAATGCAGAATTCCAGTCTGTTGCAAAGTCTATAGCTGATGCAGCTATGGCTTCATTCCCCGCAGATGCAGAGGCTCTTAAGGCTTGTGTCCTTGCAGACGGACAGACTGTAGAGGCCGCAGTAACACAGCAGACAGGAAAGACTGGTGAGAAGCACACACTTGCTTATTACGACCGTCTCGAGGCTCCTTACATTTCTTCATATATCCATGCTATCAACGGAAAACTCGGTGCTATCGTAGCATTCAATAAAGAAGTTCCGGCTGAAGTAGGAAAAGGTATTGCAATGCAGGTAGCTTCAATGAACCCTGTTGCTGTCAACAAAGAGGCTGTTCCTCAGAATGTAGTCGACAATGAACTTACAGTTGCTGTAGAGAAGACAAAAGAGGAACTCGTGAAGAAAGCTGTAAATTCAGCTCTTGAGAAAGCCGGAATTAACCCTGCACATGTTGACAGTGAAGACCACATTGCTTCAAATACAGCAAAGGGATGGCTCACTGAGGAGCAGGCAGACAAAGCTCGTGAAATTATCAAGACAGTTTCAGCAGAGAAGGCTGCAAACCTTCCTGAGGCAATGATTAACAATATTGCCAACGGACGTCTGAACAAGTTCTTCAAAGAGAATACTCTTGAGGAGCAGGAGTATCAGATGGGTGATGGAAAGACTTCTGTAAAGGATTTCCTCGCAGGTATCGACAAAGAGGCAAAAGTACTTGCTTTCAAGAGATTCTCTCTTAACGACTAATTGCAGTATTAGATATTGTTAGCTGAGGAGCAGTTCCGTATAGGGACGGCTCCTCAGTCTTGTTTATGATAATTCCATTAGTTTGCCTTATAGTTCCTCAGGAAAATGTTCAACTTTAAGGGCATACATTATTATTGGGCAATATCGGATCTATCTTTGTTGCGCGTACTGCAAACTTGTTTTAAGTCTGTGCTGAGCGTATCGTATGTTATATTAAAAAAGGAAAATGTATTTTTTATAACATTTATATATTATTGTATTACAGTTATTTTGGCTTAATCATTTAGGATAGTAGTATTTATGTCATTATAAATTGTAGCAAAAGTCCTTGACTTTATCTAAAATATGTAACTGTTGTCATTGTTTTCTTATACTTGAAATTCTTTTTTTGTTGTCTCAAATTTTCTATATTTGAGGAAGTAATAAATAAAATAAACAGATATGAAAAATCATTTCCGTTCACTTCTCTGTTTTGTTGCTGGAGGAGTTTTTTTATTTTCCGGATGTAACAAAAACGAGATTGATGACAACAAGCAGCCTGGTGAAAATCCAGATTTCTCGTTTGAGACATTAGAATTGACACAAGGTTCTTTCGGTGTAAAAATTACTCCTGTTGCAAAAGAGTAGACTTATTATTTCGGTATCGTAAGCAAGGCCGATTATTCTCAGTTCTCTTCTCCTGAAGATTTGCAGAATGCTGATGTAGAAAGGATAAAGCAGATTGCAGAAAGTAACAACGTGGATTTGGAGAAATTCCTTCTTGAAGCTCTTCTTAAGGGTGAGCAGACTTGGCAGTACACTGCATTGTCACCTGAAACGGACTATGTATTCTATGCGTACGGGCTTTCTACAGATTGCAAGATACTTACAGCGTTGAATACCTATGAGTTCAAGACACCTGCGGTTACTCCTGTTGATGTGACATTCAAAATTACTCCGACTGATATTACTCCGACTTCATTTACCTTGAATGTAGAGCCTTCAAGAGATGATGTTTCCTATTATTATGACGTGATTACACCTGATCAGTATAATAAGTATAAGGATGATTTGAAGTCTTTTGTGGAAGCTTTCCTTTATGAGTGGAAGAAAACTGACAAGTACCAGTCTTACACAATGCCAGCTTTTGTCGATGAAGTTACAGTCAGAGGAATAATTAAGGATGACAGCTTCAAGAACCTTCTTCCTGAGGGAACATATCATGCTATTGCTGTAGCTGTGGCAAATGACGGAACTTGTATGTCAGAAGTTGAAGTTCTGAGCTTCAATACTTCTGAGTCTCCTAGAAATGAATATACTGTATCAAGCCTTAATACAACAGACGTTTCATGTTCTGCTGTAATATCAGCCAAAGAGAGCGAGGCTTTTGCTGTTATGATGGAATTGAAGGAATACTTCAAGAATGAAAATGGCGGAGAAATGACAGATGCTGAGATTATCGAAGCGCTTTATACTGCCCATAATCAAAACATATCAGAGTATTTGTTTGCTGACGCTGCAAATGTGACGTTCAATGACCTTATACCTAATGACGATTACTATCTTCTTATATTTGCGTGCAACCCGGACGGTTCACCTAAACTTGATTCCGAGAAAGTAAATCTGAAAAAAGTGGATGTTAGGACAGAGGCTGCAACGCAAAGCAAGGTTAAGTTCACCCTTAAAGTTCTTCCTTCTACTGTGACAAGAAATTCGGCAGGAGTTATGGTAGAGATGGATGATCCGCAGCTTTATAAATATGAGACATTCCTTGTCAACTATATTAAAGACAGCGAATATCAGAGCCTGCCTGATAAAGAGAAAGGACTTCAGGAGCATATGGATAAATACATATCTGCTGAACTTGAAAAATGGAATGCCGCTCATTCTGGTTCCAATATGACAAAGAAGGAATTCCTTTCGAGAAATCTGTTTTCAGAAAACAAGGGAGATGCCTATACAACAATCACTTTGGACGGCCTTGATCCTGGTACGAAATATCAGGCATATCTTATCGGACTTAAGGCAGACGGTACATATACTACTAAATCAGTATTAGCGCCATTTGAAACTGTAGCGGATGCTCAAAGCATGGCAAGTATCGAATTTGCCGTTCAGGCTTACGGATATAAGGATAAGAAGCAAGACAAGTATTGGGTATGGACTTATCCTCAAGGTGAGTATAAGGAATATTATGTCAAGTCATTTGTCGGAAAAGACGAATGGAGCGGAAAATCCGCATCGGAAGTGGAAGCATTGTTGAAAAAAGAGCAGAAGGCTTCCGCAACTATGCATCTTTTTGATGTAAACTATGGCCAGACATGGTATTTCTATGCCGTTATTTATGACAATTCAGACAAGCCTTCACCAGTATATAAATTGGAGCACACTTGTCCGGAGAACGGAGATGGCCTTAATGATTTTAGTCCGACTACCGTATGGGTGGATGCACAGACCTTATAGTTTAAGTCGTAAGTTATTATGAAAAAAATATTTTTGATGTGTGCAGTTCTTGCGACAGTCGGCCTTATGGCCGGCTGCGGCAAGGACTCGCCGGAAACTCCGGAGACTCCGGGAACGGATGAGCCTACTACTCCTCCTGATAAACCGACGGAGCCTGAAGTTACTTATAAGGTCGGGGACTATTATAAGAAAGGTTTCGTGACAGGAATCGTGGTTTCTGTTGATGAAACAGGAAAGCATGGTTCCCTGATTTCACTGGATGAATTGACAGCAGCATGGTCTTACAAGCATGAGGAGCCTATGGGGTCTGTACCGTCAATGTCAGGCCGGCAAAATACTGATGCTGTTTATGAAATGGCAGGATGGCGGGAAAATTATCCTGGCTTTTTATGGTGTAGCAATATGGATGTGATGGGGCTGAAGTTATGGTACATCCCGTCAGGAGTAGAGTTTACCAGAATATATAAAGCCTATACAGGACTTTCACCGGAGACTCAGCCGGATATTGACTCTGTCCACAGGCCTATGACAGCCGGAAAAGATGCCGAAGCACAGAAAAAATGGTTCAATGATATACTGGCAAAGCATGGAGGAAAGCCTATTTCAGATGATGTTTACTGGACTTCAGGAGAGTTGTCAAAGATTATGGCAAATGCTTTTGACATGAGTACCGGAAATATGCTTGAAGAACCTAACCGTCTGGGAAAAGAGAAAGAATACAGGTTCAGGGCAATGTCGGATTTTTAATTTGAATTAAGATGAGAAGATTTTTATTGTTTATGACAGCAGTCATCGCTTTTGCGGCCGTTGCGTGCAGTGAGGAGGATACGGGAGGAGACGGCAACGGAGATCTTTCAGCTCCGGAGGTTTCTTTCAAATCAGTTACCTCTACGTCATTTACAGCAGAATGGCCTGCTGTAAAAGGTGCGGATTCATACAGATATGAAGTAACATATCTGAAAGATGGACGTCCGTCTGCCGTTGCTGCCAAGAATATTTCAGAGACATCATTTTCTTTGGATGCATTGAAACCTTCAACAGAATATATTGTCCGTGTTGTTGCAAAGGCTGGCGAGAAGATGTCTGTTAACTGGTATAATGGAAAAGTCACAACTTCCGGAACATCCGGTGTGGAATTTAAAGTGACTCCGTATGAGGCCTATTATAAGGATGAAGGCTATGTGTATCCTTATGCCAGTGTAGAGGTGTCGAATCCTGATGTATATTATTGGGTGAGTGCCATTCCTGTTGAAAATAAAGACAATGCCAAAGAGTGGATGAAAGAGGATATCGATTTTTATCTTGACCAGGACATTACATGGGACGAACTGGTAGAGGAAAAACTTATATTGAAAGGAAACGGAGATTCTTCACCGTTCCTTTTCAACGGATATAATCATTTCTATTTTATAGCTGCTCCTGTGGAAAGAACTCTTGATGGTCTGAGTATCAGCGGAGATCTTTCTTTCAGTCACCAGTTTTTCTGTTCTGGAACGGATGCCGGAATGATTCATGAGTCTTCGTATGAAACTTATGTAGGTGACTGGGTGGTCAGGACATACGGTACAGTTTGTGATGAAAAAGGAAAGTTGGTAGTAAAGGAAGGCGAGTCGTTCCCAGTCAGGATTGCCGCGGCACAGGATAAGAAATCATTTGAGTTGACAGGATGGGGCGGCACCCGTAACAAGTTTAGCGAATCGCCTCTTAAACTCGACTTTGAGTCTGCAGAAGACAATTACCATACAGTAGGCATTTCGTTTCCTCAGGAGATAAAGCAAGAAGGTGAAATCGTGTGGAAATATGTCTCATGGTATTACTTTACAGAAAATGATAAAAAGCCTCTTTATCTGCCTTTCGATGACAAAATGGCTGAAGCCATGCCGTCATGGAAGAAAGGATTCAGGGGATTTGTCGGCAATCTTAACAAGACAGTCATAAAGATTTTTCCGGAGAACTATACAGATCCTGTGACTGGAGAAGGGGCTACAATGATGAGCATCTGGCCTTACGGTATAAGTACTACAGGGGATATTGGAAACGATCAATTCCTGAACAACGAGTATAATCATACCTCAGGCTTCTACTTCCTTGTTCGGAAAGATGTAGCAGACGGCAAGAAACTTGAGTTGCCGGATACTTCGTTGCCAGAACAAAGTTCTGTTACGGTGAAGGCTTTTTCTGGGCAAGATGTCGTTGATAACGGTGGACGTGTCTTCAGAAGACTCAATGACTCCTCACTTTAATTGGTTGAGTCATAAGTAATTCATGATGTCGTAATGACACATTTTAAAAGGGACTGGCTTAATATCAAGAGCCGGTCCCTTTTAAAATGTTCCGAATCAGAAGATTATATCTCTTTGTAACGTATTATTATTTCTGATTTGGTGCTTGAAAGCTGATTTTACGGTACGAACCTGCCGTAAATTGTGGAGTCAAAAGCTGCAGATAAGCTCTTTTATCATTCTGACATCTTTTTCTGCCGGTCTGGACTGCAGTTCGGACAACTTCAGGCTTGCCAGGAGTTCCTCTATCTTGTAGAGAGCCTTTGTATTTCCTGATTTTTCAAACTCTTCCTTCAGTATCCTGATTTTTTCATATATTTGGATTCCATCGATAAGACGCTCAAATCTCATCGAGCTTCTGTTGCCCGGATATACGATGTATGTGTCTCCAGCTGCCCATGTCCTGAATCTGGAATCAAGGAGAGGCTCGAGAGTCCAGCTGTTATAAGCCCATCTGAGGTATCCGTCCACACCGGCAGCTGCCATATAGCATCCTATCCAGGCTGCTTCAGCTGCAGGAGAGAATGTAAATGTATTTGGATAGCGCTCTGAGCAGCATGTATATAATGTAGTGACTTTGTTTTCCATTTTTCTTCTGGCCAGGACATCTTCCGGGAAGTTTTCGTTTATAGTAATACAGTAGTCATACATATCTTTTTCTATTTCAGGGTGATAGTTCCCTGCAAGAGAAATTTTGAAGTCAGGGTCAGCTTTTCTCACCACTGCCAGTGTCTTTTTCATTACCTCCATAGGACGTTCGTCCATGGCTATGGTACATATGTCAAACCAACCTTTCTCTTTAAGGTGTTTTGCGAATGCAGTAAGCATGCTGGTCCACATTTCCTCGTATTGAGCTTCTCCTGGAACTGTCTCAATGAATTGCAGACTGTTTGATGCCTGGTCGAAATACTGGAATGACAGTCTCCAGGGCACCATTGAGTAGCAATTTATCTGTCTGTCTATCCCGAGGCTCATCATAAATTCCACCCATCTGTCAAATATGTCGAACTGGAAATCCCAGCTTCCGTCAACTTTTTTTATCCATGTGACCATCGTTTCAAAGTAGTCTTCGGTCTGTCCGTTCCAAGGTTTGTGCATAATGCTGGCAGTTATTACTTTCTGGCCTGCATCTGCCAGTCTTTTCATAACAGGGCGCATTGCTTCAAGGTGTTCTTTACTCCACAACGGTACCTGATAGTAGCGGGCTACTGCAAAAGGGTTCTGCCACAGGTCAAGATGGAATTTCCAGTCGTGCGGTTCTGGCAGTATTCTGTCTCCTGCTGTAATTTCCATATTCAGACTTCCTATGAGTTTATCCCCGTTTTTAATGTGGAGTCTGGCTCTGTAAGTGCCAGGGGTTATGTTGCGTGGAATTTTACATCCTATCCAGACAGCCTGACTGTTCATTTTTTGAAGATGCATTTCCTTGAGATGCGGGTCAATGCAGTCTGCTACCATTGTCGAGTCAAATACTGTGTGGTCAGGACGTTCTCCGCAGTTTCCTGATCCTTCAGGGTTTGCTTCGTCCGTCATTACATATCGGACAAAACCTATTTCCAGATTTTCTTTGCCGATGATGGCTCCCTTATTGTTTTTCAGAGAGGTGAATTCGTAATTCAGGTTATCAATATTCTCTGAAGTCCATATAACTGCCTGTGCCATTACTTTTTCGCCTCTCCATCCTTTGATTTTCAGATTTTTTCTTGTAATGATTTCAGGAATTTCAGTTTTGGAATATCTGGTATCAATATTTCCCCATGTTACTTTTGTCCCATTGACTTTACTCCATGCTGAAGTATCAGGCTTTGTATGTTGGGGAAGTTCTGAATAATTTGCCAAAGGAAATCTTTCTTGATTTGTAGGAGTGCCGCATTGGGTTTTCCATTCATTGTGGCAGTCTTTTGCAGATTGCCCTGATAGGGCCACTGAAGAAAGCAGGGCGATGGCAGAAATAAGAATTTTATTCATCGTTAAGAAGCTGTTTAAAAATTTTTCAAAAATTCTTTTATGGCTCTTTTAGGTCTGTTTTACGTGACTTTTTTCAAAAATACCTCATAAAATTTATAATGACAAAAATTTAAACAGCTTCTAATATTTTTATAAGTATTAACATTAGTGTCCGGAGAAAAAATCTCCGATAGTGTTTAATAAATTAAATTTTAATAAGTTACAAGGTAAAAATTATTT
>URDD01000027.1 GCA_900546395.1 uncultured Bacteroidales bacterium
AGCTCATTCTTGACTTTAAGGATTTCCCTTGCGGCAATCTCTATATCGGATGCCTGACCATGAGCGCCTCCAAGCGGCTGGTGAATCATTACTCTCGAATGAGGAAGAGCTGATCTTTTTCCGGCTGCTCCAGCACAAAGAAGGACTGCTCCCATTGATGCAGCCATTCCTGTACAGATAGTAGCCACATCCGGCTCTACCAGCTGCATCGTATCATATATCCCCAATCCGGACGATACTGAACCGCCCGGAGAGTTGATATAAATCGATATGTCTGCAGTATTATCCACTGAAGCCAAATACAGAAGCTGAGCCTGGATAATGTTCGCCACATCATCATCAATCGGAACACCGAGGAAGATAATCCTGTCCATCATAAGACGGCTGAATACATCCATCGAGGCAACATTGAGTTTCCTCTCCTCGATTATAGTCGGATTGATGTAGGCATCATATACCGAATGATAACGGTGCATGGTCAGGGAACTTATTCCATGCTGCAGCCTTGCATATCTGTCAAAATCTTTCTCCATCCCTGGATTATTTCAGTTCACGGAACTCTTCTACAGAAACAGTCTTTGCATCAAGTGTAACAGCCTCGCGGACAGCAGCCAGAGTCTTCTGGTCTTCTACCTGCTCAAGAACGCGGCGTCCTTCCTTCTCCTGTGCAAGAATATTGCGTGCATAAGATTCAAGCTGTTCGTCAGGCACATTGCCTATTCCGTACATTGCAAACTGATATGCAGCAAATGCCTTTGCGCTTGCAAGAAGATCTGACTCTTCTACCTTGACTTCGTACTTCTCCATAAGGAAGTTTCTTACCATCTGCCATCTGAAATCAGCAAGGAAAAGATCAAATTCCTTCTCTATTTCTTCCATAGAGAACTTGCCGTCATTCGCAACGAAAATCCATCTCTTGAGGAATTTCTCAGGAAGAGCAATGGCAGCCTTGTTTACAAGATAATCCTTTGCATCTTTTGAGAATCTGAAATCAGACTCCTGAGTATATTCAGAGGCAAGTCTTTCTGCAATCTTTGCATCAAACTCCTCCTCATTCTTCACATTGCCCTCTCCGAAAATCTTGTCGAAGGTCTCCTGAGTCATTGGAGCTGATACGAAAGTCTTGACATTCTTCACTGTCATCTTGAACATAGGATCAAGTGAAGCAAGCTCTTCTTTCTTTACCTTGAGCATAGCTGCGCGGTCAGACTCGTCAGTAAATGCCTCGTTTACATTAACTTCAAGTTCTGCGCCCGGCTTAAGACCTACAAATGAAGGCCTTACAGCTTCTGCTACACTGCGGAGAGCGACATATGTGCCTTCCACCTTCATGTCAGCCTGCTCGAAATCAACGATGATAAAATCCTCGGCCTTAGCCTCTTCACCATCCTCGAGAGATCCGTACTGCTTGAGGAGGTTTTCCTTCATTTCAGCCTTTGCCGCATCTGTAGCCTCAATAGTATAATATGGTATCTTGTCATCCTTGGAAAGCTCTACTGCCACTTCCGGAGTGGTAGCGATATCAAACTTGAATGAGAAGTCATTTCCGTTTGTCCACTCTGTCTGAGGCTGGTCCTCGCTTGGAAGAGGCTCGCCCACAACCTTAAGGTTGTTTTCCTTGATAAAACTGTTCAAAGACTCTGAAATGATGTCATTGACAGCATCTACAAGGGCTGACTGTCCGTAAATTCTCTCTACCAGAGACATTGGAACCATACCTTTTCTGAAACCTTTGATTTCAGCGGTTTTCCTGTGTCCGTTCAATTTTTTCTTGCGTGCTTCCGCATAGTCTTCTTTCGCGATTGAAAGAGTCAACTCGAGATTGAGGTCGTCAATCCTGTTCTGTTCTATATTCATATATTCTGATATTTATATTTTTCTGTCAATTCATGCAAGTTTTGCCAAAGGGTGCAAATATAATCATTTTTTTTCAATATCATCACCGGACGTGTCAGATGGTTTTTCAGGAACATTGCGTTTAGGATATACTACCCTTGCATGGTGTATCTGCTGGATATAATCTTTCATAACTGTCTTTATCGTATTGAGTTCCTTCAATGTTATGTCAGCATCCTCCAGCTGTCCGGCAGACATCTTGGATTCGGTCACGCCTTCTACCAAAGCAGATATGCTTGCCGGTGTATAGTCCTTCAATGTCCTTGAAGCCGCTTCAAGGGTATCGCAAATCATAAGAATCACCTGTTCAGGTGTTTTAGGCTTGTCGCCCTTGTAATAAAAGTCATCAGTATCCTCAGGGTCTCCGCCGGCATTGAGATACTTATTGTAAAAATATGCAGTACAAGTAGTTCCGTGATGCGTCGTAATAAACTGCCTGACCTCCTGAGGAAGCTTGTACCTTTCAGCCAGTGCCAGCCCGTCAGAAACATGTTTTATTATTTCACGCGCACTTTCCCTCGGAGTCAGACCGCTATGATAGTTCGCACCTGTCGAATCATTCTCGATAAAGCACTGAGGATTGGCAGTCTTTCCAATATCGTGATATAATGCTCCTGCCCGGACCAGAAGGACATCTGCATCAATGGATCTGGCGGCAGCATCAGCCATATTCATAACCTGAAGACAGTGCTGGAAGGTTCCTGGAGCCTTATGAGCGAGTTCAAGAAGAGGTTTGTTGTTTGTATCGCACAATTCCAGCAGCCTTGAACTTGAAACAAGCATGAACATCCTTTCAAACAAATAAATCAAAGGATAACCTGCCACAATAAGCAATGCTCCGAGGAACAGGAAGAATATTATCCGGTAGTCGTTGAACCCGTTCACACCGTCAATCAGCCGGAATGAAAAATATGTAAGCAACAGGACTATGAATACGAAGAAGGCCGTAACAAACTGCAGCCACCCTTTATTGAAATAGTTGAATATATAGATGGCAATGACTCCTGCCACAAGGTTCATTACAAACAATTCCAGACCATTATGTGAAAAAATCAGCAGAGGCAGCAGCGATATTATATACACAGGAAGCACTACACGCTTCTTGAAAAAAGCAAGCAGGTACAATGCTATCAGCACAAACGGTGAAAGATACAGGAACGCAGGGTCAGCCTTCTCTACAAAAATCGCCATAAGAAACGACAGCAGGAACATCAGCAGCAGGAAAAGATACTTGTTCATGGACTGGAAGACATTCCAGTTCGTATAATATATGGCAAGCAGTAATACAGTAACCAAAGCAAGGGCAAGGAGTGCATTTCCTATCCAAAGGAAAACTCTCGGGCCTGTATAGCCGAAACTGCTTTCATACTCTGCCTTGTAAGAATCCAGCAACTGCTCTATTTCCGAAGTTATCATTTCACCCTTGGAGACTATCAGCTGGCCAGAGCTGACGACTCCTGATGTAGGAGAAACATAGTTGAGAGACTCCTCATGCACAAGATCCGTCGTATTCTTGTCGAAAATAAGATTAGGAACAATGAGATCATAGAGACCTGAGTACAAACATAAAGAATCCACATTACCATATACTCCGGAATGAATCAGGCCATCGGTCAATGCTGTCTTTGCCCCCTGTATGTCATAGACTTCTGTTGCCGGAAGCTCTGTCGCCCGTTTGTCTTTCTGCACAAAAATTACAGAATTGGAAGCATCCGCGGCCACTGCGCTTTCCGGCAGCTTTTCAACTACTCCTTTTGAATATATATCCGACATTGTCTGCTCAAGCTCCTGCCTGAATCTTTCATTTCTTCCAAGATTCAGCTGGCGTACTGCATCCATTGTCTCATTGACAATATTGTCAGAATATCTGAAATACGGTATAACGGCAGAGCCGGCCTGCTCTTTTTCTGCACGCAACTGAGCTTCTGTCTTGAGTACCGGAAAATCAAATTGAGCTACCAGGGTCTCATACATCCATGGAGCCCCCTTGCGGTAATCGTAATTGAACTTCCCGCTTCTAGGCATGAATATCAGAAGAAGCGAGAATAGCAGTACCAAAGGAAGATAAACCTTCCACCCACGAGGAAAACTGGCTTTATCCATCATTACTTTGTTTTGGGTATATAATCTAACTGCTTAAACCTGAATTCATCAGCAACAAAAGCATACACATCCTGAGAGTTCAGAACAGAGGCAAACCGGAACGGCAAGGTACGGTCTCCATCCTTGGTAGCAACAGTAACCTGCAAGTCTCCCTTAAAATTGACAACAGTAAGAGAGTATGCAAATCTGGAGGCAGGAAATATCGGATAAAATTCAGTAATATACTGCTGGAGCGTCTCAGGCATAACCGTATTTCCCAAATTGCATATTGAAAATGTAGCTGTATCTGAAACTTTTTCAAGTACGGAGCCAGATCTGGATATTTTTTCTGAAATGGACAGACTGCTGTCGCAAGCATTTTCAGACATATCCACCAGACGACGGGCACTATACGCCAACGCATCGTTTCTCAACTGCGCATCCAGAAGTTTTTTCTGGGACATCAAGATAGTAGTCACTGGATACTCTGCAAGATTACGGTTATATGCAAGCGTCAGAGGAGAAAAGAAAAGTCTCAATGATGCAGAAGGAAAGTGCGGACGCAGATTCTCCCGAATATATGACACTATATACTCTCCTTCACTTATTTCATTTACATATTTCTCATATAACACATGAGAAAAGACAGGCGATATGAATGCCTCCGGCTGGGAAAGATACTGACGTACCTGACCCTTGATCTTTGAAAGCGGAATCCTGATCTGATAAACATAGTCGGATACCTCAGGATGGAGAGGTGCAGAGAACGATTTTGCATCCATATACCATACCGGACGGGAAGCCGGAATATCCTCAAGCCTGGCATAAGGATCCATACCTTCCATCAAAGTAGAAGGAGTATGATTATCCTTCACCGAACCGTCATTCGAAACATCAAAACCGCACAACTGAAGATATCTGAATATAACTGACTTGACAAACTCTGCCATTCCCCTCTCGTCGCATAATGACAAATGCCAGTCAAAAAAAACTGTCTTACCGGAATAAGTGACTCGGAATAGATACTCCCTTGTTTCAGTGTTGCCGATTCCGGCCCCTGGATACTCACCTGCAGCCTCTTCCGAGACAGGTATATGATTGCATACAGGATACAACTCCAATGATTCACCGGACAATCTCACACCTGCAGCAAGCTGCGGAAACAGATGAATTGTTTCATTTACAGCATCTTCAAGTTCCTTTTCCCTGACACACATAGTCAGGGAAATGACAAAACGCGGAACAGAACCTGCCAACTTTCCATCCTGATAAAGACAGACTTCACCGGCAGCTCCTGGAATAAGTCCATTATTAAATTCTGATGACATAACTACTACTTATGGAACGGACTGTCAGGCTCCTTGGCCATATAACTGAATTCAAGTTTATCAGTAAGACGCGGAAAAAGGTTATGCAAAAGCACAGTAAGCTTGCCTATAGGTGTCAAAACCATTTCTGACTTGCGTTTTACAAGGCCGCAGGCCATATATTCAGCAACTTTTTCCGCACTCATCATTTTACCCTCATCACGTGGAGTCTTGCCTTGCTGGTGACCATCTGCGGTCAAAGCAGCATTTCGCACATTGGATGCAGTAAATCCAGGAGCAAACACCATAACATGCAGACCATCATACAGGTGTTCTATTCTCAAAGTATCCAGAAAACCTCTTATCGCATATTTTGAAGAAGCATATCCAGTTCTTGCAGGAAGGCCCGCAAATCCTGCAATCGATATAACACCTACCACAGATCCGCGAGATGCAAGAAGATACGGCAGCGCATACTTCGTACAATACACGGTTCCCCAGAAATTGACATCCATGAGTGTCTTTATGACCGACAAATCCAAATCCCTGAACATGGCTCGCATGGAAAGTCCTGCATTATTGACCAGGATATCGATTCTGCCAAACTTCTCTACTGCCTTATTTATCAAGGCTTCACAATCAGACTCTACAGATACGTCTGTCTTTACGCAAAGAATATCTCTATCAGGATCTGGAGATATCTCCGAAGCTATCGACCTTAATTTGTCTTCCGACCTGGCAGCCAGCACCAGCTTTGCGCCAAGGGAGGCAAATAATTTGGCTGAAGCCAACCCGATTCCCGAGCTGGCTCCAGTTATAATCATCACTTTGTCTTTAAAAAATTCGCAATACTTAGATTTGTTCATCTTTCTGTATCAAGTTACACAGATTATTGACAAAGAATACTACTTGATTGTCATTGCAGCGATATCATCGCCGTCATACTCTCCGGCGTCAAGTTTTTTCTTGATTTCAGCAAAGGCCTTAAGTGTATAGTCCACATCTTCAAGAGTGTGTACAGCCGTACTCACAATCCTGAAAATAACCATTCCTTTTGGTATTACAGGATATACTACGATAGAGCAGAATATATTGTAATTCTCCCTGAGATCCTTGGCCATTCTGGTAGCCTGAACCGGAGTTCCCGGAATATGTATAGGAGTAACACAGGCTTCAGCCTCACCTATGTCGAATCCGAGTTCCTTGAATCCGTTCTGTATGGCATGGGTTATCTTCCAGCATTTTGCACGGAGCTCGTCACCTTCCGGAGAATCAATAATCTCCATACGCTTTATATTTCCGAGAACCAATGGCATAGGAAGAGACTTGGCATACATCTGAGAACGCATATTGGTACGAAGATAGTTTATAATACTCCTCGGCCCTGCTACAAATCCTCCGATTGAAGCCATACTCTTTGCAAATGCTCCGATATAGAGATCTACTTCATCCATTACTCCGAAGTGCTCCGAAGTACCGCGTCCGTGCTCTCCGAGCAATCCGAAACCATGAGCATCGTCAATAAGTATTCTGAATGAATATTTTTTCTTCAGAGCGCAGATCTCATCAAGTTTTCCGAGAGCTCCGGTCATTCCATAAACACCTTCTGTGATAAGCAGTACTCCACCTCCGTTATGTTCAGCCTCCGCACAAGCCCTGGCAAGAACCTTGTCACAGTCTGCAATATCGTTATGGCGGTATTTGTATTTGCTGCCGACATGAAGCCTTATACCGTCAAGAAGACATGCATGACATTCTGCGTCATAAACGATTACATCGTGACGGGTAGTAAGCGCATCTATAGTGGAAACGATTCCCTGATATCCGAAGTTATAAAGAAAAGCATCCTCCTTCTTCTCGAACTCGGCAAATATTCTTTCCAGTTTTTCATGATAACGTGTATGTCCTGACATCATTCTGGCTCCCATAGGATATGCCAGTCCCCAGTCTGCAGCTGCCTGCGCGTCAGCCTTGCGCACCTCAGGATGATTTGCCAGACCGAGATAATTGTTAAGACTCCAGTTGAGAACCTCCTTGCCGTTGAATATCATATGAGGACCAAGTTCCCCCTCAAGACGCGGATAAAGATAATATCCGAATGCTTTTTCAAAATACTGGCCGATCGGACCGCCGGAATCTTTGTTTATCCTATCAAAAATATCCATAATTATTTAGATTTTAGTTATTTCCACTCTTATTGAAAACCTATGCATCTATGTTTGCATAATGTGCATTCGCCTCGATAAACTCTCTGCGAGGAGGGACATCATCACCCATAAGCATAGAGAACGTACGCTCTGCCTCAGCAGCATTGTCTATTGTAATCTGACGGAGAAGACGTGTCTCCGGATTCATGGTAGTTTCCCAGAGCTGTTCGTCACTCATCTCTCCAAGACCTTTATAACGCTGCACTGTAACTCCTTTATCAGAACCCTTTCCTACTTTAAGGGTAGCTTCCTTGCGCTGTTCCTCTGTCCAGCAATAAATTTCTTCCTTTCCTTTCTTGACAAGATACAGAGGCGGTGTCGCAAGATATACGTAACCGTTTCTGATAAGGTCGAACATATAACGGAAGAAGAACGTAAGAATCAGCGTTGCAATGTGACTTCCGTCAACATCGGCATCGGTCATTATTATGACTTTGTGATAACGGAGTTTCGAAAGGTTCAATGCCTTGCTGTCCTCTTCTGTTCCCACAGTCACACCAAGAGCCGTGTATATGTTCCTGATTTCCTCGCTTTCAAAAACCCTGTGCTCCATCGCTTTCTCGACATTGAGGATTTTTCCTCTAAGCGGAAGTATTGCCTGGGTCATACGGTCTCTTCCCTGCTTTGCAGTACCGCCTGCGGAATCTCCCTCGACAAGGAAGAGCTCACATTTTTCAGGATTTCTCTCCGAGCAGTCAGCAAGTTTTCCCGGCATACCGGCTCCTGACATTACAGTTTTGCGCTGTACCATCTCGCGGGCCTTACGGGCGGCGTGACGAGCAGTTGCAGCCAGAATCACCTTGTCAACAATGGCTTTGGCCTCTTTCGGATTTTCCTCAAGATAAGTTTCCAGAGCGTTTGCAGTAGCCTGCGATACAGCAGATACAACTTCTCCGTTTCCGAGTTTTGTTTTTGTCTGTCCTTCAAACTGTGGTTCGGCAACCTTCACGGAAACGACTGCGGTAAGACCTTCACGGAAATCTGATGCATCAAGGTCAAATTTGAGCTTGGCCAGCATGCCGTTCTTTTCGGCATAGTTTTTCAAAGTCCTTGTAAGACCCATTCTGAAGCCCTGAAGATGTGTACCGCCTTCTATTGTGTTGATATTGTTCACATAAGAGTAAATCTTCTCAGAAAACCCTGTATTGTACTGCATTGCCACCTCGATCGGTATGATCTTATCTGTTTCCAGACATATAGGTTCTTCAATCAGTTTGTCAGAGTCAGCATCCAGATACTGGACAAACTCCTTAAGTCCTTCCTTGGAATAGAATGTCTCGCTCTTATAGGATTCCGTCTCTACGCCGTCATCGTCGGTGTTCTTCAGAAGCTCGCGCTTGTCTGTCAATGATAAGGTAATTCCCTTGTTCAGATAAGCCAGTTCACGGAGTCTTCCTGCAAGAGTATCATAGTCATATACAGTAGTATTGAAAATCTCCGCATCCGGATGGAAAGTCACAATAGTACCTGTATCATCAGCATCCCCAACTACAGACACCTGAGTCGTAGGGTTGCCTTTTGAATACTCCTGTACGAAAACCTTTCCTTCCCTGTGAATTTCAGCCCTCAGGTAGTCTGAAAGAGCATTCACACATGATACACCCACTCCGTGAAGTCCTCCGGACACTTTATAACTGTCCTTGCTGAACTTTCCTCCTGCATGAAGCACTGTAAGCACTACCTCCAGCGCCGAACGATGTTCTTTTTCATGCATTCCGGTCGGAATTCCTCGTCCGTTATCCTTTACCGTTATCGAATTGTTTTCATTTATAGAAACTTCAATATGACTGCAATATCCGGCCAAAGCCTCGTCAATACTATTGTCAACTACCTCATAAACAAGGTGATGAAGACCTCTTTTACCGACATCTCCGATATACATTGACGGTCTTTTCCTGACTGCCTCCAGTCCTTCAAGCACCTGGATACTGTTCGCGGAATACTGATTTTCCGCACTGGCGATATTTTCGTTCTCTGCCATACCTGTCCTCAACTTTCTTTAATGTGAAACTGCATCAAAATTATCGAACCAGTTCCAAATAATTCTACTTTCAAACGGGCAAATTTAACAATAATATTACAAATTCAAGCATATTCCGGCCGTAAAGTTAATACCGCTCTCCGCATAAAGGGGGGTACGCTGTATAGTCATATCCAGAAGATTCCCGCCTCTGAGCCATACGGAAAAGAGTCTTGCAGCCTTGAATTCAAGGTAAACGCCCAAATCAGCATATCCAGGCAATGAATACAATGAACTTCTGCGTTCCAGTGAAAAATCACAGTCTATTCCGGCATATACCCTCTTATGCCAATTGTAAGTCACATCCACTTTTCCGGAAAATACAGACGGTGCAAGAAATGCCATTACCGGAGATCCTTCCCAAGATGGATTGTAACCGGCAGCAACCTCCTGTCTTCCATTTACATCCGTCGATGAATATCTGAAGTTTGCATTGGCAGACACATCCTCAGACCTCCATGCACAGTCAAGTGAAAGATAAAGCATGTTATAACCTGTATATCCCAAAGCAGCTGCATAATCTCCAGACATATCGGGAAGGGCGGAAACAATGGCAAACATCGGAGCATTTGCATAATTTCTATAACCGGCCCTCAGATCATAATCAATCCTTGAAGAAATATTTCCCTTCAGACCTATTGCGGCGGATATTCTCTCTACAGTATTATCAAGCAAAGGAAGCATCCCGGAATACATCGGATGGATAAAGCTGCTTTCTGAAATCAAATCCGAATATTTTCCAGTCCTGTCTCCGCCACCGGCCTGTGCATAAATATCCATGTAATCCTTCACAAGTTCAAAACCTACTTTCACATCCGGATATATATACTGCCCTTTTGTAAATTTCTGTTCCTGCGATACCGTAGAAGTGCCGTCTCCGTTGAAAAGCAGAGAGAAACATACTCCGGCACTCAAGTCCCAGCGACCCTTCTCCAACACGTATCTGGGAGTTACAGCAAAGCGACCGGCCGAATGTCCATATAAGGCATCATAAGCTGCCACATCGGCATCTATATCTATCAGAACCTTGTGACTACGAGATAAGACAGGACCCAGAGATGCTCCAAAATCTATATTGTGTTCTATAAGATACTGTTTTCCCATAACCGGAAGCTTGTAATCCAGTTTGTCTTCACCATATCTGTAATCAAATGATATATCATACATGAAATAACGCTCTCTGTCACTTACCGATCTCACACGCACATTTGCATCCAGGGCATCATACCCTCTTCTGAGCAGAGAATCCTTTGTAGCAAGGCCGTAATATCCTATATCAAAAGAGAAAACACCCTTTTTCCAGTCAGTCCGGCCATTGATGCCGGCCTTTGTCAACAAATCATAACCTTTCCATGCTATACGGTCTCCGTCTTCAATTACAGAAGTATTCCTATATCCTCCGACATAAGAACGGTGCATAGCATAAATACTCATCCTGAACTTTCCCTGAAGATCCGGCGACCATACGAAATCAAATACAGGATGCAGAGGATATCCGGCTCCTGCCCTAAGGAAAAGCCTTCTGCCCGACCAGGCATCAGGCTGCGGCTTCATATCAAGCACATACGGTTTGAATTCATAAGTTCCATTATACGGACTTTCAAACACCGAGTAATCAAAATCCAAATCAAAATGCGTGACACTGTCCGGCACCTGCATTCGAAGCATCGGTTTATGAACTTCCATCAGTGTAGCCTTAAATGTTCTGGTCACTTCGACAGTCGGATCCAGATTCTGTCCGTAAGCCGCTGCAGGAAGCAGCAGCATCACAAGCTTTAATATTTTATTGCTGAACATATTCATCTGCTGTATTTTTCATCATTTCTTCAATTTTGGACAATCTTATTTTAACATTGTCCAAGACATCGTCTCCTCCAGGCTGAGGCTTGTAACCACCTGCAATACTTTCAAATGTAGCCTTTGCCTGCTCCAACTCACCTCTCTCTGCAAAAGCGTCACCCAATACTATAAATGATTTTGCAAGCCAATATGTCTGTCCGCTACCCGCATCCGAAAAGCTATAGACTTTACTCTCCACCTCGTCAAACTCACCTCTGTCATAGCAATCCTGAATAATAAGCCAGGCCGCCTCTGCTCCCTCCGGACAATACAAGTCTGTTGAAAGGCTGTCCAATATGGCAAAAGCTTCCGGCCTTCTGCTAGTAGCCAAATAAGATTTTGCCCTTATATAGTCCGCCTCCTTCTTGACATCTTCAACGGTCCTGCCGTCTTTTCTTACATCGGATGCAAATGTCAAAGCCTCTTCGTAGTGACGGGCCCGGTATGCTGAACGCATCATACCAAGAAGTGCGGAATACTTGTTATTCTCAAGCAGTGCGGAACTGAAGAGTGCCGAATAACCTCCCAGAGCATCTTCATAGCGCTGCAGTTCATATGATACTGTTGCAAAATTAAGCATTGAAATCTCTCTGAAAGAACCTTCGCCATTATCCACTACCTTAGCATAGTAATCGCAGGCTTTCTCTCTCTGTCCCAGGTTTCTATAGCATTCCGCCATATAGAAGTCAGCCTGGATATTTTTCTGGCCCACAGGATATTTGTCCTTATAGGCCTGAAGTGAAGCCAGTGCTTTCTGGTAATTTTCAGAAAGATAAATCTGCTCAGCCGCATTGAAAATCATCATTTCCTTTTCATCTTCCGACTTGATATCAGACTTGCCTATACGGTCAATATACGACAGATATTCCTCAGGCTTGTTTAAAGACTGGTAAATCGATTCTACGGCCAGGAGAGCATCATCTGCATAGCCTGATAGAGGAAAGTTCTCAACGACATTCTTATAATAGCCCAAAGCCTTGTCCACTTCCGAAGAATTCCTGCAAATCATACCTAATTCTATCATCGCCCTCGCAATATATGTACTGTCCCTGACTGTACCTATGAGACGGTCGAAACATTCCGTAGCCTTGTCATTTTCTTCCGTAAGGACATAAGACCGCCCGAGTTCGAATAACGCTTCAGGATAAAACTGGGATGAAGGAGAGGCTTTGCCTACATTTTCCAAAAGGCTTATTTTTTTACCCATGCTACCCTCCAGCCCGTATGACATGGCTGCCTGATAGTACGGATAAATATCATTCACATCATAATAGTCATTCATCACTTTACTATAGGCGGCAGCCGCACCTGCGTAGTCAGAAAGCATATATCGGCAGTCCGCATATCTGACAAGCGCTTCTTTCCTGTAAACGGCCTGACCTCCTGAAAGATAATCATTAAACCACTTGGCCGAAGATACGTAGTCACCCTGCTTGAAATAACAATATGCAATATTATATGGTATCAAATACCCTTCTTTCATGCCGTAAAGTGCCGAAATGTTATATAACTCTCCATACAGTGAAAGTGCTTCGTCAAACTGGTCGTTACGATAATGAGACTCGGCTATCCAGAACCTTGACATTTGGTTGAACATTGTTCTTTTGTCAGAATACCAGGCTGCAGCCTTAAGGTACGGGATTGCGTCTCTATATGAACCGTTGGATATCAGCTGTTCAGCCCTGAGATAATTGGCTTTCATATAGTTGGACTTCATCTTGCCATCCAGGTTATCTATTTTTCCGTAGGCTTCGATAGCTGTTTCATAATCATGTCCATACAAAGCCGCAACTGCTATATATGCATTAATCCTTTCACCTTTGTCAACATCTGAATACTTTTCAAGATAGTCGTTGAATACAGAAGTATCATTATTGAGGTCAAAGGCAAGTTTTGCATAATTAAAATATGCATCTTCTGAGATATCGGGATTATATCCGACTTCTGCCGCTCCTTTGAAGGCTTCCATAGCAGCCACCTTGTTCCTTGTCTGTATATAACTGTAGCCCAAATGATAATTGGCAAGCTGCCCAAGGGAGTCTGTCCTGTCCGTCATCATTGAATAATTGTCAATTGCTCCCTGATAATCATCTACGGCATAAAGGACAGATCCGGCATAGAAATAATCGCTGCGAGACTTTATTTCCGAAGATTCCTTGTTCATATCAAACCAGTACCTTGCCTGTCCTGCATCACCGAGAACTAACCAGGACTCTGATATGAGGCGGATTACATGCGAACGCCTTTCCTGAGGAACTTTTTCCACAAGGGCAGGGGCCTCTTCGCAGACAGTCTTATAATTTTCAAGCATAAAATTGCTTTCGATTATATAATAGTCTGACATGGCGGTAAAACGGCTGTCCTTTGCCGCCTTTACAAACCACTCTATAGCTTCGGCAAAGTTCTTCTGGCGGTAATATATATATCCCATTGCGTACCTCGCCGGAGCCGTATAGTCCGAATATGTCCTTTTTTCCAAAGATGCAAACCTCAGCAAAGCACGGTCATAATTTCCGAGACTGAAATCGCAGTATGCCTTCTTGAAAAGGAATTCTGTCTCCTGACTTCTGTTAAGTCTGTGTCTCGAGACAGTTTCAAACTCTTCAAGTGCTGCCTGATATTCGTCCTTGTCGAACAGATTAAGTCCGTATTGGTAACGCATTTGGGGAATCAGTCCTGAGTAGGGATGCTTCTTCTGATATTGCGCAAGGGAGGTCTCATAACCTTCCGACTGCAGGTGTATAGAACAGAATACGGCATACCCTTCTGCCACATAATCACCTGTGGCATTCGCAACGGCCTCGAATCCAGCCCTGGCCATATCATACATACCACGATCAAAAAGGAGCGCCGCCTGTCTGAAATCTTTTCTTGCTTGCCGCTCTTCCACAGAAAGAGGATTATTGTCAGGCGTTTCATATGCCATAGCCGGTAATGAAATAAGCACCGACAGGCAAAAGGCCGCAAAAGCGAGTCTTGTCATTTTCATAAAATTTTATCGTCTGAATGACGGATTTTCCAACACAATCAGCCTTGTTAAAGGCAAAAATTTTACAAATGTAATTATTTTAAAAATGATAATGATTAACTTTGAACGATATTTGCCTAAGTTTCAAAAGTTCAAACGTCATTAATATGGAAGACAGGAAAGAGACAATCATTTCCTTCAAGGACGCAGACATTATCAACGGTGAAGCCACAGTGATTTACAGTCTGGACATGGAAGTCCATCAGGGAGATTTTGTATATATAATAGGTAAAGTAGGTTCGGGCAAGACATCAATAATAAGAACAATCATAGCAGAGAATCCTTTGTATAAAGGAAGCGGGAATGTTTGCGGATATGACCTCAGGACAATCAAAGACAAGGATATTCCTTTTTTAAGAAGGAAAATGGGAGTAGTATTCCAGGATTTCCAGTTGCTCATGGACAGAAGTGTTGAAGAAAACCTGACATTTGTGATGAATGCGACAGGATGGAAAGATCAGGATGCCATATCAAAAAGGATCCGGGAAGTTCTTGATGCCGTAGGAATGTCACACAAGTCACATAAAATGCCTCACCAGCTTTCCGGAGGAGAGCAGCAGAGAATAGCTATAGCCCGGGCTCTTTTGAACAGTCCGTCTGTGATAATCGCTGATGAGCCGACGGGAAATCTGGATCCGGAAACGGCAGAAGGAATAATGCAGCTTCTTTGCGGAATCAACAGAGAAAGAGGAACGGCGGTCGTGATGGTCACGCATAACAAACAGATAGTGGAAAAATACAAGGGACGCATATTCTCATGCGCCAGC
Organism: uncultured Bacteroidales bacterium; assembly: GCA_900546395.1. GTDB lineage: Bacteria > Bacteroidota > Bacteroidia > Bacteroidales > UBA932 > Cryptobacteroides. The sequence goes on from URDD01000027.1 coordinate 15,147, forward strand.
GAATCTTGTACAGAACAGATAAACCAGAACGAGAAGAAAGATGAAGATCAAAGGCAAGAGTAACACAATCAGCTTCCCCGGCATAGAAGAACTGTACTCTAATGTCATAGAGTGGTTCAAGGATAATGTTCCGGAACCTCGCACCGAACTGCATTATGATACTCCTTTCCACCTGCTGATAGCCGTAATACTTTCTGCCCAGTGCACTGACAAAAGAGTAAACATATATACACCTGCCATCTTCCGGGCATTTCCTGCTCCGGAGGATCTTGCTGCCGCCAGTTTTGAAGATGTGTTCGGAATGATAAAGTCCATCACATTTCCTAACAATAAGGCCAAGCACCTGATAAGAATGGCTGAAATGCTGGTCAAAGACTTTGACAGCACTGTACCTGATGACCCTGACTTACTGGTCAAACTGCCTGGTGTAGGACAGAAAACAGCCAACGTCATAGCTTCAGTAATCTATGACAAACCTGTCATAGCTGTTGATACACATGTATTCAGAGTATCACGGAGACTTGGGCTTTCAGCAGGAAAAACTGTAGAAGCGGTGGAAAAGGACCTCACGGAAAGAATTCCGGCCGAGCTGAGGGCTACCGCCCACCACTGGCTCATCCTGCATGGACGATACACCTGTACAGCCCGGAAACCGAAATGCAGCACATGCGGTCTAAGTGAGTGGTGTATGGAATATAAGACAACTAATTTCAAATTTACAGAATAAATGTATTTTACATCTGAAAACATATTGCTCATAAGTTCCATCCTGATATTCTGCAGCATACTTATAAGTAAGGTAGGATACCGATTCGGACTTCCGTCACTGCTTCTTTTCCTTGTTGCCGGAATGTTGTTTGGAACCGACGGTCTGGGACTTCAGTTCAATGATATGAAACATGCCCAGTTCGTAGGTATGGTAGCCTTGTGTATAATATTGTTCACCGGCGGTCTGGAAACGCAAGTAAAGGAAATCAAACCTGTAATGGGAGAAGGCCTCATGCTCTCCACTTTGGGTGTTGTCCTGATGACATTATTCACAGGAGGTTTCATTCTGCTTCTGTCAGAGCTGGAAATGATTCCGATGTCCCTGCCCGTCGTGACCTGCTTCCTTCTTGCCGCCACAATGTCATCAACAGACTCGGCATCAGTATTCAACATACTGAGAAACAGCAGGATGAAGCTGAAGAACAACATCCAGCCCCTGCTTGAGCTCGAAAGCGGAAGCAACGACCCCATGGCATATATACTCACAATTGTACTGATTCAGGTGGCAGGATCATTGACAGGGAGCGGGACAGGAGAAATAAACACATGGAAAATTCTGGGGGATGCTTCTGTAGTACTGCTTCTTCAGTTCAGTGTGGGAATAATTGCAGGTATAATAATGGGATATTTCTCGGTCTGGGTGCTGAACAAAGTCCACCTGAACAATACTCCATTATATGCCATCATGCTGCTGAGTATAGTATTCTTTACATTTACCGTGACTACCAAGCTTCAGGGAAACGGTTATCTGGCAGTATATCTTGCAGGAGTAATAATAGGGAATCACAAGATATCATGCAGAAAGGAGATTTTCTCGTTTCTTGACGGAATGACCTGGCTTGTACAGATAGTAATGTTCGTGGCACTCGGACTTTTGGTCAACCCACACGAAATGATGAAGACAGCCCCGTTTGCCCTAATGATAGGTATCTTCATGATCATCGCCGCAAGGCCCCTGAGCGTATGGCTTTCCCTGATTCCATTCCGTAAAATAGACGGAAAATCCAAAACTTTCATATCCTGGGTAGGACTCAGAGGAGCGGTACCTATAATATTTGCCACCTACCCTGTAATCTCAGACGTAGAAGGGTCAGACATAATCTTCAACATAGTTTTCTTCATAACCCTGCTTTCCCTCGTGATCCAAGGAAGTTCCATAACAGGCATAGCGAGAAGGCTTCACCTTGATCTCCCGGACACAGGAGACGACAACAAATTCGGTATCGAGGTCCCGGAAGAGGCGGGCAAACTGATGGAAATCACACTTACTGAAGAGTCAATAAAATTAGGGGATACCCTTAAGGAAGTGCGTCTGCCTGCAGGTATGCTCGTCATGATGGTAAAAAGAGGCTCAAAATTCATAGTACCTAATGGCAGTATGAAACTTTATGCAGGAGACAGGCTTCTTATAATATCGAGTGCAGACGATGAAATATGATAGTCTGGTACACATGTTCCCGGATTCGGCGGAGCATCTGCCATTACCTGAAAAATTCACATACCCGTTCTGCTACACCCCTTCTGCCCTGACAAAGGAAGCTTCACGGCTTCTTATGGAAGAAGTAGAAGGTGACTGGAGTCTTGCGGATTCTTTCTCAGAAGGCAAAATGCTTGGTGTGCTTGTAATACGGGACATGAATGGGAAACTGGGATTCCTTGCCGGATTTTCAGGACTTGCAGGAGGTCGAAGCAAAATCCCCGGATTCGTCCCACCGATTCTGGACTTATCCGATCCGGAGGGATACTTCAAGATGGAGGAAAAAGAAATCAGCAAAATAAATGCCCTTGTCAATGAAATCTTAGAATCTCCTGAAACAGCAGATGCAGCAATTGCTCTGGAAAAGGCTGAAAAAAGAAAAGAAACAGCCGTTTCTGAAATGAAAGAACGGATGAAAATATCCAAAAACAAAAGAGAGAAATTACGCTCTGCAACAGATGACAAGAAAATCCTTGACGCCCTCATACATGAAAGCCAGTACGAAAAAGCTTGTCTGAAAAGACTTTCCTCTGCATGCAATGAAGAGATTATCAAGGCAAGAGAAGGTGTCGGACTCATTAATTCCAAAATTGAAACACTCAGAAACGAACGCGCTGTGCGCTCCGAAGCCTTGCAGAAGTGGATATTTGAAAATTCATCAGTAGAAAATGCCTTAGGGGAGAGTAAAAACATATTGCAAATATTTGAAGATCAGGGAATGACACCTCCAGGAGGTACAGGTGAATGCGCAGCACCGAAACTTCTGCACTATGCCTACACACATGGTTTGACACCGGTATCAATGGGAGAATTCTGGTATTGCAGCGTAGAGAACGAATTGGACAAACTCAAACAAGAGGGCCGTGACACAAGACTTCATGGAAAATTCTACCCGTCCTGTACCGGAAAGTGCGGACCTCTGCTCGGCTTTATGCTGAAAGGCCTGGATGTCGAACAGAATCCTCTGATAAAGGATGATCTGAAATTTGAAGACATCGTAATCATATATGAAGATGAAGATCTTATAGCGGTGAACAAGCCAGCCGGTATTCTTTCCACACCAGGAAAAACCGGTGGAAAATCTGTCATGGAAATTCTTATTGAAGAAGGAAAACATGTGTCAAGTGTTCACCGCCTGGATATGGATACTTCAGGAGTGCTGATTTTTGCCAAAAACGAATTTGCGGGAAAACTCCTCCAAAAAGAATTTGCATCCAGGACAACGGAAAAGGCATATATCGCCCTGCTTGAAACCGGAAATGGAATATCTCTTGAAAAAGGGAACAGAGGCAGTATAAACCTTCCTCTATGTGCTGACTATGATGACAGGCCAAGACAGAAAGCTGATTTCAGACACGGGAAAGAGGCAATAACTGAATATGAGGTTCTATCAGCAGACAGAAATCAAATCAGAATCCTGTTCCGTCCGGTAACAGGAAGGACGCACCAGTTAAGAGTCCACTCCGCACACCCTGCAGGCCTGCGCTGCCCCATAGCAGGAGACAGGCTTTACGGAAGCGGCAGGGATAAAGAATCCCCAAGACTTTTCCTTCATGCAATGTCCATAACATTCATACACCCGACATCAGGAAAGAAAATCAAAATTGCGGTCCCGCCGGAATTCTGATTTCCGTACGGGACCGCATACCTTGTCATTCTGTCCGCTGCCTTATCAGTTCTCGTCCGGCGCATATAGGTACGCATTCAGAGGCGAAGGATAATCGCAGTAGTCTTCAGGCTCAAAGAACCTTTCAAGTTCAATACGGGCATTTTCCAGCGAATCTGAAGTATGAACTACATTCTCCTGAGCACTGAGAGAATAGTCGCCTCTTATAGTTCCTGGGGCTGCCTTACGTGCATTTGTTGCCCCTGCCATTTCCCTTACTACCTTAACGGCTTCAAAGCCCTCCCAGCAGCACAATATTACAGGAGCGGCCATCATTCCGTCTTTCAGCCAAGGGAAAAACGGCTTTTCCTTCAGGTGGGCATAATGTACATCCAGGATTTCTGAAGTAAGATGCTTCATCTTCATCGCCACCAGTTTCAGGCCTCTTTTTTCAAAACGGGATATTACTTCTCCTACAAGCCCTCTCTGTAGTGTTCCTGGCTTTAATATTACCAATGTTCTTTCCATATAAGTAAATTTATATCTGTATGAAACGATTCCCGGAAAGCCTCTGGCACTCCCGGGAATCAGCAGTTTTGTTAAAGTGCAGTCAATTCTATATTACGCCATGCAACTTTGATACCTCCTCCTGAATGAATCTGCAATGCAACGCGTCCCTTGCCTGCTCCGATAGCCGCATCAGTAATATCAACCATCTGCTCTCCGTTAAGCCATGTCTTGACATTATCTCCCTGAAGTCTGATTCTCAAAGTATTCCAATCTCCATACTTAAGAATATTCTCCTTTTCCTCAGGAATCTGAACCAGCCACCCGCGTCCATAGGACTCATATATACCTCCTGTATCACAATTCTCAGGAGCTACCTCAACCTGCCATCCGTGAACTCTGGCTACCGGTTCTACCCAAGAGCGGATAAAGACTCCGCTGTTACCGTCTTTTTCCTGCCTGAATTCTACAGAAAGGTCGTAATCATCGTAATACTCTCTTGTAGCAAGATAGCCGTACTCTTTGTCCGGACCGCTCTCGCAAATGAGAAGACCGTTTTCCACATACCATTTTTCTGAACCGTAAGCTTCCCAGCCGGACAAATCCTTTCCATTGAAAAGCTTTACTGTCTTCCCTGCTCTGCGAGGAAGTTCCTTTATCTTTATATTACGGAAAGAAGCAGGATATCCGTGATCCTGAAGGCATATCTGTCCTGATTTTGCAAGTCCGTACTCAGGAGCGCCGGCCCACTTGCCACTGTTTTTCCTCGCAAACCAATCCTCTGTCCAAGCCTCAAACTCGACTATTTTCTCACCATTGAGCCAGTGCTCGACATGACCGTTGTCAAAGACAATCCTGGAATTATTCCATTCACCGTAAGGATTAACCTTCATTTTTGACTCATCAGGAAGGTACATTGCATAATCCACTCCAAGTTTCTGCCAAGGCTGAAGTTCTTCAGGAAAATTAGGCACATCAATAAGCTGATACTCAGGCCCTGTAACATAAGGAACCTTAAACTCAGGACGTTCGACAACGTGGTACAACATACCGCTGTTGCCTCCCTTTGAAAGTTTCCAGTCCCAGGACAGGATAAAATTCTCATACTGTCTGTCAGTAACAATGTATCCGCTGGCATCATCTCCGGTACCCTTAGCCTGGATGCAGCCATCTACCACATGCCATGGAACTGTAAGGGAATCACCGTTATAGTCACGCCACCCGTCAAGTGTCTTTCCGTCAAACAGGAGTTTCCATCCTTCTTCTTTTTCCTGCTTTGTAAGTGTATTATGTCCTGTACAGGAAACCAATGCCGACAGCAATACCGCAGCCGAAGACATCATAGTAACAAATCGTGTCATTTTCATAGTCTGTTCCAAGAAACTTTCTGAATCAAATCAGCTATCAGTTCACAAACTGAGACCTGAGTGCTTCTATCTTTGCATCAGCATCATTTCCTTTGGCGCCGAAGTAGAATTTGATCTTAGGCTCCGTTCCTGAAGGACGTACAGAAACCACATCTCCGGCCTCATTGAAGAACTGGAGAACATTGGATTTAGGAAGACCGGTCTCTTCAGGCTTGTTATAATCCACAACCTTTACTACAGGCGATCCCGCAAGTTCCTTAGGAGGATCATTCCTGAGGCCGGACATAATGGCTGCGATTTCTTCTACACCGGCCTTGCCCTTGCGCACAAGAGATGTAAGCGACTCCCTGTAATATCCGAACTCTTCATAAATCTTCTGCATAAGCTGATAAAGGGTCATTCCCTGATCAGCAGCCCAGCATGCGCACTCAGCCACCATAGAGCAAGCGATTACCGCATCCTTGTCACGTACGAATTCTCCGACATTGAAACCATAGCTTTCCTCTCCGCCACAGATGAACTCACCCTTACCTTCGTTAAGCTTTACAATTTCCGCAATATATTTGAAACCTGTAAGGACATTATAGACTTTAACGCCGAATTTTGCAGCTATTGCGCGGATTAGTTCAGATGTAACTATTGTCTTGACCACGTACTTTGAAGAATCAAGTTTACCGAGCTCCTTCCATCTTGTGAGAATATAGTATGTAAGCATCGAAGCTGTCTGGTTCCCGTTGAAAAGAATGATCTTGCCGTCATTGTCCCTTACTGCGATACCCATTCTGTCCGCATCCGGATCAGTAGCCATGACTATGTCAGCACCTTCGCGTTCTGCTACGTCTATGGCCATTTTCAGAGCTGAAGGTTCCTCAGGGTTAGGAGACTGCACTGTAGGGAAGTTTCCGTCATTTATATCCTGCTCAGGCACATGGCAGATACTCTTGAAGCCGAGACGGTCGAGAGCCATAGGGACAAGACGCACACCTGTTCCATGAAGCGGAGTATATACGAACTTCAGGTCCTTATGTCGGGAAACTGATTCAGGAGAAAGCATCAGGGAAAGAATGTCATCAAGATATGCATTATCCATTTCCTCTCCCATCATTTCTATTTTTCCGCTTCCTTCTCCCAATTCAAATTTGACCATAGACGGGTCTGTAATAGCATTTACCTCAGCTACAATATCTTTGTCAACCGGAGATGTAATCTGTGCTCCGTCTGACCAGAATACCTTGTAACCGTTATACTCTTTCGGGTTATGCGAAGCAGTGACCATGACTCCTGCCTGCGCTCCCTTGCTGCGGATAGCATAGCTAAGCTCCGGTGTCGGACGCAGACTTTCAAAAAGGAAAACATGAAGTCCGTTTGCAGCCAGGACATTGGCAGTTATCTGCGCGAACTCCTTGCTGTTGTTTCTGCTGTCAAACGAGATACATACCTTTATATCATTTCCGGTACAATGCTTGCCTATATAGTTTGCAAGTCCCTGGGTAGCCATACCGACAGTATATCTGTTCATTCTGTTGGTTCCGACTCCCATTATACCTCTGAGTCCTCCCGTGCCGAATTCCAGATTACGGTAGAATGCATCTTCAAAGCCTGCAGGATCACTGTCTCTCAATTCAACTATCTGACGCTTTGTTTCTTCGTCATAGTTGCCGTCCAGCCAGGCCTGGGCAACCATTCTGAAATCTTTTGTATTTTCCATAATTTGATGTATGTTAGTATAGAATTATTTCAATGTACGTATCGTACAAAAATAATATTTTATGGATTATTGTCCTAATTTTGAAATACTTTTCCAAACAATTTACACTAACAGCAAGAATATGGAACAAACAGCGGAAGATTTTGTCAAATTCATAACATTACATGAAAATGATGACACTGCAGCACTGCTGCTATCAAAAAACAAATGGAAAGATATTGACATCAGTCTCGCAGTTAACACGATTGAAACCAGAAAAAGGCTAAAATCCAAAGTTCCGTCATGGTATGCCGTTCCTGAACTAATCTATCCGTACAGACTTTCAGGAGAGCAATGCAGTTCGGAAGAGACAGCCATCCTCAAAACTTCTATTGCAGAAAAATTACTTAAGGAAAGTCTTTCGGACAAGACATCAGACAACCCAGAGACAGGGAGATGCGGATTCAGGATAGCGGATCTGACAGGAGGAATGGGAATAGACTCTTTCGCATTTTCAAAAATTGCAGAAACAGTCCTTTACAACGAAATGAATCCGGTACTTGCCAAGGCATCCGGACATAACTTCAAGACCCTCAAAGCTGACAACATACATGTTACATGCAGGATGATAATTCCGTCAGGGACATGTGAGGAAAATGAAGATTCCTGCGACGGCAAGCCGATTTCACCATCAGCACTGCTGGGTACATTCAAGCCTGACCTGATATTCCTGGACCCGGCAAGAAGAGACAGTGAGGGGAAAAAAGTTTTTCTCATAGAAGACTGCAGCCCTGATGTCCTCACAATGAAAGATGAGCTGCTGTCAATTTCACGGTTTGTAATGATAAAGCTATCTCCTATGGCAGATATTGATATGGTTTTAGACAGACTCGGACCGAGATGCAGGGAAATGTATATAACATCCTCGGGAGGAGAATGTAAAGAATTGCTGATAATCATGGACAGTGAATGGAGCGGAGAATGCATGATTCACGCGGGAGCCATGAGTTTCCTCAGATCGGAAGAAAAGTCCGCCTACGCCGTTCTTCCAGACAGCAAGGAATACATAACTGAAGCAAGAATGCTTTTCGAGCCGGACAAGGCTCTCATGAAATCAGGAGCATTCAACCTTATCTGCAGCCGGTTCCGTCTTACAAAACTGGCCAAATCAACTCACTTGTATATTTCCGAGGACATTTCCGGCGAAGATGAATGTCGCAGATACGGAAAGGTATTCCGTATTCTTGAGACTGTCCATTTGGACAAAGCGTCAATCCGTGATACCGGAAAACGATATCCGAAAGCAGAGGTCACTGCACGCAACTTGCCTGTTACAAGTGATATGCTCCGGAAAAAACTGAATGTTTCCTCCGGAGGCACAATACATATTTTCGGTGCGGGAGTCGAGTATGACAGGCGCAGGGAATCATTCCTATTCATCACCGAGAAACAGATATAATTTCCTGCACAGCACGTCCGCTAAAGATCTAAGCCAGTCCGGCCTCTTTCAAGTGGCATTCCCACTTCCAGGCCGCAGCCAAAGTATCTTCGACAGAACGCTCTGCCTTCCATCCGAGCTCTTTCTCTGCAAGAGAAGGATCTGCCCATATTGCGACAACGTCACCCGGACGGCGAGGCGCAAACTTATAATTCAGTTTGAGTCCGTTTACTTTCTCAAATGCATTTACAAGTTCAAGCACGGAAACAGGGCGGCCGGTGCCTACATTGAAGATTTCATATCCTTCCGCCATCCTTCCGTCAAGCATTCTGGATACTGCAGCTACATGAGCCTTTGCAAGATCGACAATATCGATATAGTCCCTGAGGCACGTTCCGTCAGGAGTAGGATAATCATTTCCGAAAATGCTGAGACATTCACGTTTTCCAGCTGCTGTCTGCGTGATATAAGGCACGAGATTATTCGGAACACCGCGAGGCAACTCACCGATAAGAGCAGACGGATGAGCTCCGATAGGATTGAAATAACGCAGGGCGATACCTTTGACCGGACCTCTGCGTGTAAGACCAGGCATCACTTCATCCCCAAAAGCGGAAGTTGCCTTTACTGTATCGCGCAAGATATCTTCACACATCTGCTTTGTATTTCCATATGGCGATGTAGCAGGCTGACGTTCAGACTGTTCAGTCACAGGCAACTTGTCTGTCTCTCCATAAACAGTTGCGGATGAAGAGAAAAGTACATTGCATCCGCCCTGCTCAGTAGCAGCTTCCAGAATATTAAGGAAAGATATCAGATTATTCTTATAATACTTAACAGGCTCAGCGACAGACTCTCCAACAGCCTTATATGCTGCAAAATGTATTACTGCATCAATTCTGAAGTCAGAAAACAACTTCCTCACTGCCTCATAGTCGCAGCAATCTATCTTCACAAACGGAATATCATTCCTGCCAGTGATTTTCTTAACGCCTTCAAAACAGGTCATATCGCAATTGGACATATTGTCCGCCACTACTACTTCATATCCTGCAGATATCAGTTCAACGGTAACATGGCTGCCTATATAACCGGCACCACCCGAAACCAAAACACGTTTTGCCATAATTTAAAAAATATTTATAATTGCAACAAAGTTAAGAAAAAAGGTGAATTTGAGATACATAAAAACAATGATTGTTCCGGCGATAATAATTTCGGTATGTTTTTCCACCGGCCTGACAGCAGGCAGTCCGGTGGACTTCAGTATTAATTATACCAGTGCATCTGTCACTGAAAGAGAAACAACAGGGAACAATAAATGGAAAAGCACTCCCGCAAGCCAGCACCTTGAAAGAACCTTAAAAGAAGAATTCATGGAACAGGCCAGTACGGCAGTCCTGGCTGCAAAGATTTCCGGTGACACTATCGCATTCCATTCAGCCAAGAAAATGCTGATTCCGGCATCAACAATGAAAGCTGTTACTACTGGTGTGGCAATACACTCTTGCGGAGCAGATTTCATATTTGAGACAAAACTGGCATATAACGGAAAAATCACAGACGGCACTCTCGAAGGAGACCTCTATATAATAGGAGGCGGAGACCCCACGCTCGGTTCAAGGGATTCAATTGCAATTCCGGTAGAAAAGCTTTTTGCCAAATGGAAAAATATCATTTCAAAAGCAGGGATAAAAAGAATAAATGGACACATTATAGGAGACGACCGATATTTCGACAGATATGCGGAAGTAGGCTCATGGCAATGGAATGATACCGGAACATATTATGGGACAGGAGTAAGCGGACTTACATTCCACGAGAACATGCAGAATATAAACATATCTCCGGGAGAAGCTCCCGGCAGACCGTTGAAAATCAGCATCGGGTATCCTGAATTGCCTTGGATGGACTATATTTTCTCTTGCTACACCGGCAAAGAAGGAACGGGAAACAGCCTGTACCTGTACACCTCTCCGTTTGCTCCAACTGGAGAAATGAGAGGAAGTTTCGCTATGGGAAGGAAGACCAAGACTGAACAGGTAAGCAACAAATTCCCCGCATATACATGTGCATGGCACTTCAGGAAGTATCTGATTGAATCCGGACTGGAATGCCAGGGAGATGCTGCGGACTTAGGCAGAGTATTCGGCATCGGAGAAAGCGAGACAGTACCGCAAGACAGCCTTCATATCATAGGAAGCACTTTTTCTCCTACATTGAAAAGGATTGCTTTCGAGACAAATCACGAAAGCAACAACCTCTATGCTGAAACTCTATTCAAATCTACAGGAAAGGAATATTGCGGAACAGGAAGTTATGATTCTGCAAGAACCGCCATGAAAGGAATACTTTCCGAACTCGGCATAGACACATCCTATGGATGCAATATAGAAGACGGAAGCGGACTTTCAAGACAAAACAGCATATCACCTGATTTTATGTGCAGATTTCTGAAAGCGATGACTAACTCCCCTGGTTTTGAAGACTACATTGAAACGTTCCCGTCTCCCGGAGGTAACGGAACTCTGACATATATAATGAAAAAATATCCACAGGAAGTAACCGGCCGCATCAGGATGAAAAGCGGCTCAATGAACGGAGTCAGATGTTATTGCGGTTATGTCATCCCCGCAGAAGGAAGCAAGGATGACATAATCGTATTCTCAATAATGACAAATAATTATTTCGGCTCACAGTCCAGACTGCAGAGTGCACTTGACAGACTGATTTTCCTTATAGCATGCGAGAACTGAAAAACTCTCGGGATATCATACCTTTATTTTACGGTTCACATTCTTGTATCCGGAAGATGCATAATAAAGTATATATACCAGACAGGCAAACAGAAGCCATAAGGACTGCTGATACCCAAATACATCCGCAACATACATCTGCAATATAGGAATCACGCCTCCACCACATACCATAACCATAAAGAAGCCCGATGCTTCGGCTGTATATTTTCCGAGTCCCTCAACAGCAAGGTTGAAAATAGCACCCCACATTACGGAAGTAAAGAATCCGCACAATATAAGGAAAACCACATTGACAGGGATATCAGTACCGTAACGTCCGAATGAAAGTACGAATTTGTCCGGAGTGAAAATGGACATCACTATCAGAGCCATTGTACCGAACGATGCGAAAGACAGCATATCCTTGCCGGCGAAACGCGCTCCGTAATAACCGCCTATCATTCGTCCGATAAACATAAACAGCCAGAAGAAACTCACAAGGACTCCTGCCTTGAACGGATGGAGATTGACACCGTGGATAAGATACAGGTTTGCTGAGTTTGCAATACTGATTTCGACTCCGACATAAAGGAAAATAGCAAGCGCACCCAACTTGAAGTGCCTGAATGACAGATAACTCGTCTGTCCTTTCTTCGGAAGAAGTCGAGGCTTCAATGAAAGGTCTCTGTCCGGCTCCGGTATATTTGTAAACAAAATCACTACAAAAGCCAGGACAAAGATACCCATTGCAATATAAAATGCAGGATCTGCATCCTTGATAGTATGTCCGGCCTCACGCCCCATAAGCCATCCGAGGAACACAGGCGCTACAGTTGCCGCAATCGAGTTAAACGAACTTCCCAACTGGAGCATCTGATTACCCTTGTTTCCGCCTCCGCCGATATTATTCAGCATCGGATTGACAACTGCATTCAGCATACACATGGCAAAGCCTGACACGAATGCTCCGAGAAGATAAATCCAAAAATTAGGAGTTTGCAAAGACCCGGAAAGGAAAATCAGGAAAACACCGGCAAAACCTATGACAGTCGCCACCAGAGAAGAAATCTTGTAGCCATACTTTCTAAGCAGGTAACCTGCAGGGAGTCCCATAATGGCATAAGCCAGAAAATTTACAAAATTGCCGAGCTGCGATCCTCCATTCGTAAGCCCGAACTGAAATTTGACAATGACACCGAGAGGATTCTGGAGTCCGGTCACGAATGCAATCATAAAGAAGAGGATAAACATGATTGCAATCGCAGGGATATGGTTTCTCTTGCTCATCACGAAAGTGCATTAAATAATATTTACCTCTAAGATATAAAAAATACCGCCAAAGTATCCTCTGGCGGTATTATATATTGAAAATTTTTATTTCTATAGTTCCCAAGCAAGAGCTGAAGCGCCTAAAATCGCAGCATCAGACTCCTTCAGCTGTGAGAAGACAATCTTGATCTTATCCCTCCACAAAGGAAGAAGATTCTCATTCATAGAGTCAAGCATCGGCTGATACAGATACTCCTTTGCACGTGCCAATCCTCCAAACAGAACGATAGCTTCAGGTGCACTGAAAGCAACAAAGTCCGCAAATGAACGGCCGAGCATCTTACCTGTAAATTCAAATATCTTGAGAGCCATCTTGTCACCTTCCTTGGCTGCATCATAGACATCCTTGGAAGAAATCGAGTCAAGACTTCTGAGAGATGACGGTTCGTCACTCATTTCCAACCACTCGCGCGCCGTGCGTGCAACACCTGTAGCTGAAGTATAAGTCTCAAGACATCCGTGTTTTCCACAGTTACAAAGACGTCCGTTACTGCGTACTGCACATGTGTGTCCAAGTTCACCGGCAAATCCGTCGTGACCATAAACCACCTCTCCGTTAATGACAATACCGCTGCCCACACCTGTTCCAAGGGTAATCATAATAAAATTCTTCATACCTCTGGCGGCGCCGTAAGTCATCTCGCCGACAGCTGCAGCATTTGCATCATTAGTAAGAGCTACAGGAAGACCTCCTGTCCTGTCGGAAAGAAGCTTTGCAAATGGTATAGTCTTGTTGCCTCCCCATACAATATTCACAGCACACTCAATATTGCCGGTATAATAATTAGCATTTGGCGCACCGACACCTATACCTCTGATCTTGCCTTCAGAATTGGATTCGGTTATAATCTTTTCCAAAGCAGCAGCAAGTTCATCTATATAAAGATTGACATCTGAATATGTATCCGTACGGATTACAGTCTGGGCAAGAACCTGACCTCGAGTATCAACTATTCCCATCTTGGAGGTCTGGCCTCCGATATCTATACCTACAACATAAGGTTTTTCAAGATTATTCATATCTGACCTGTCTTTAATTATAATAAAAGGACCGACTCTCAGATAATATAATAACTTCGGTCAGTCCCATGTAATCAGTCTTATTTTCCAGCATTAGGCTTTGAAAGGAAAAGCGCAAAGCTGAGCAGGTAAGCGAGAGCTATTACAAGTACCCAATAACTGTTTATAAATCCGAAGTTATCGGCAACAGCACCCTGTATTACAGGAAGGATACCGCCTCCGCATACCATCACCATAAAAAGTCCTGAGGCGATGGAAGTGTATTTTCCGAGACCTTCAACTGCAAGATTGAAGATTGCGCCCCACATTACAGAAGTGCAGAGTCCGCACAAAACAAAGAAGACGACACCAAGAGGCATATCAACCAGCGTGAAAGAAAGGTCACTGCCGAAAGCAGGGAATTTGACCATTGCACCAGGCAAGAACATACCGATAAGGATAAACACGATTGCCAGTGAACTTACTACTGTCATCATGAGTTTGCTGGATACCTTTCCTCCTATCACACCTCCTACAAGACGGCCTACAAGCATAAGCAGCCAGTACATGCCCACTACTGTTCCGGCAACACCTGCAGACATTCCGATTTCAGGAGATGTCATGTAAAGGTTTGCAATATTAGGAATACCGACTTCGATACCGACATAAAGGAAGATTGCTATAACTCCGAATACCAGGTTCTTGTGTGAAAGCGCACCTTGTATGCTATCCATCGTCTTTTCTTTCTTCTCAGGACCAAGTACGGCGGAAGCTTTTGCCGCTTCAAGTTCAGGCTCAGGAATTTCAGAGAATACAATAATCACGAATGCAAGAGCAAAGATAGCCATTGCTATAAATAGCGCAGGGTTTGCATCACTGATTGCCGTGTTAGCCGTAACTTCGCCGATAAGGTATCCTACAAGCACAGGAACGATAGTAGCTGCAAGCGAGTTGAGAGATCCGCCGAGCTGGATGAGCTGGTTTCCTTTGTTTCCGCCACCTCCGAGAGTGTTAAGCATAGGATTCACTACGGTATTGAGCATACACATTGAGAAACCCGAAACGAAAGCACCTGTAAGATATACGGCAAAGCTCTCTGCCACTCCGGAAAGGAAAGAGATGCCTACACCTATGAAGCCGACAGCTACGGCTGCAAGTGCTGTGATTTTATAGCCGTACTTCTTGAGGATGAATCCTGCAGGCAGACCCATAAACGCATAGGCAATAAAGTTTGCCAGGTTACCTAACTGGGACATTGCATTTGATGCTCCGAACTGGGATTTTACAATCACACCCATAGGGTTCTGAAGTCCCGTAACAAAGGAAATCATTGCAAACAGGAAGAACATGATACCTATCGCAAGGATATTACTGTTTTTTTTAGACATTTTTTAATGATTTATGTTAATAATTATTATGGTCTGGCCAAAATTCCGTCAAAGATACGAAGATTTTTAAAAAGGCATCAAAAATTATAACTAAAAAATGGCCGCAATATCTTATGAAACATTGCGGCCGGCCTTGAAAAGGGTTGAAATATCTTATATTACGATGAAAATAGTTTATATTTATGATTACAAATATAAACTGCTTTTGATTATTTCTTATTTACTATAACTGTATGGAACTTTATCCCCTATCTTGCAACTGATTGCATTTGTAACAGAGAAGCCTTTC
>URDD01000028.1 GCA_900546395.1 uncultured Bacteroidales bacterium
GTCCGCCTATGCTACAGAAAATCCTCTGCAACCTGGAGATATAAAATACAAGGATCTCAACGATGACAAAGTCATAGACAACAATGACTTCTGCTACTATGGAAATCCTACTACACCTGAGATTGTCTACGGATTCGGACTTTCCTTGAAATACAAGAATTTCGACTGTTCAGTATTTTTTCAGGGGCAAGGGAAGGTTTCAATAATCATGAATAATGCACATCCTTTCGGAACCAAAGCCACCCCAGGAGGAGGAATGATGAAGTGGATGGCAGACGAACACTGGAGAGAAGATGCTCCCGACCCTGAAGCGCTGTACCCGAGACTTTCTCCAGGATGGAACACGAACAATACCCAGGCGAACTCCCTTTTTGTCAGAGACGGCAAAATGCTTCGTCTGAAAAATGCTGAAATCGGCTATACATACAAGTTTATGAGAGTCTATCTATCTGGTACAAACCTTCTTACTTTCTCTCCTTTCAAATACTGGGATCCTGAAAAAGGTTCCGGAAACGGTCTCAGCTACCCTATCCAGCGCACGTGCAATATCGGTTTTCAATTCAACTTCTAATATCACGGATAAATCATGAAAAAAATAATTATCGCATTTTCATCTCTTCTGCTTTGCTCATGCTCATTCCTCGATGTCGTGCCAGAAGGCAAAGCTACAGAAGATGACATCTGGAAAACAGAAGAACAGGCAGACAAGTTCCGTTACTATCTCCAGACATATATGCCCAACCTAATAGGTTATGACTGGTCACCTGACCAATTCGGAGGGGATGATTTCATTTCTGGAGCAAAAGAAACTACATACTACTTTTCCAGTAAAAGCATTCTCTATGGAGAAGAAACATCCAGCAACACATATTTCGGACGTTGGGAGCCAAAAAGCGTAAGCGGCGGAACAAACTATGACATATACCGCGGAATACGATATTGCTATTATATGCTGGACAATGTCTATGAAGCTCCTGTCATCAGTCCAGAAAATGCGGACAGATATGCAGGAGAAGCCTGGTTTCTCATAGGATATTACCACCAGTGCCTTCTCGAATACTACGGACCTATCATTCTAGTTAAACGATTCATCCCGCTTGACGCTCCGGAAGAAGAAATTTTCGTACCACGTACTCCATATGACGATTGCGTCAATTTCATTGCAGAATGCTATGACAAGGCTGCAAGGCTGCTTCCTGAAACAGTAGAGATGGCAGAACTCGGAATGCCTACCAAAATGGCTGCTCTCAGCTATAAGGCCAGACTCCTCCTGTATGCCGCATCTCCTCTGGCAAACGGCAATCCGGACTACATAGGATTCAACAATCCAGACGGCACACCACTTATGAATCCAAGTTATGACAAGGAAAAATGGAAACTTGCAATGGACGCAGCTGAAGCGGCAATCCAACTTGCAGAAAAAATAAACCCAGCTACTGGAAAGCCCAACTATTCTCTATATACCAATCTGGATTCTTCCCTTGATGAGTTCAGGCAAGGTGTAAAGAACTACAGAGACACATTTGTGGAGGAACCTTGGAACGGGGATGAATTCATTATGGCAAAAGGCGGACAAAGCGGTATAGAAGGACTACAGCGCTACGGAGGAGCCAGATCCATCAAAAACGACATGTCCAAAGGATGGAAAACAACACTCGTCCCTACTATGGAAGCAGTGGAAATGTACTATACAAAAAACGGGTTGCCTCTTGAAGACGATCCAGAAATCAAGTCTCAAGGCCTAAGTATAGAAGACCTATACAAAGTAGCTCCAGGAGATAATACAGCCAGACTGCACCGCAACAGAGAACCTCGCTTTTATGCATCCATCGGATTTGACAGGGGTGATTTCGAAATAGACGGCAAGACTATCACTCTGGAATTGCGCGGAGGTGAACTACATGGAAGCACACTTAATACAAATGACGAGTACCAAAGCTGTACAGGATATCTATGTCAAAAATGGATTCACAAGTCCAGTTCCTACATCAAGTCTACTAACAAATACAACTACCGCCACTATGCGTATCCATATATGAGACTGCCTGAATTGTATCTTAGCTATGCCGAAGCCGACTTTGAATATAACGGGGCTCTCAGTTCGAAAAGTCTCGGCTATATCAATAAGATTCGCACCAGATGCGGACTACCTGATTTTGAAGAATCATGGGCTCTTGCAGGCGGCATCCCTTCCGGAGAGAAACTGCGCAAGGTTCTGCATCAGGAACGTTCTATTGAATTCCTTTTTGAAGGCCGCAGATTCCATGACATACGCAGATGGAAAGAGGCTCCTGAGATTATGAACAAGGCACCACGCTCTTGGAACCGCGATGGAAAGACTCAGGATGAGTTCTACCAGGTAATTGAAGCCAATCAGGGTGGACGTGTACGTATATTCGAGTCCCCTAAAAGTTACTGGCTCGCCATTCCGCTTAACCAGATCAACAAAAACCAACATTTGGTACAAAATCCAGGTTATTAATCATAATTTCAGAATATCATGAAGAAACTGAGCAAATATATTTTTTATACCGTACTTGCAGCTATCGCCTTGTCCGGATGCAAGCAGGACATAGAACAGCCTGACATGTTTGCCATTTCGGAAAATATGATAGAAGCAGATCCCGACGAAGGCATCAAAACTATCATAATATCAGCACCAGGAGCCTGGAGCATAGAAAGTATCCCGGAATGGTGCACTGTCACTCCAGAAGAATGGCATAGTTCCAGAGAAATAACTGTCAGCTATACAGAAAACACCGGAACACTCAGAGAAGCATCACTTTCTGTAGTATGCGGGACAGACAGGATTCCGCTCAGTATAAGACAGAAAGGCAAGAACCTTGCCGCACCGCCAACTAATGTAAGTCTATACGCCAAAAGCACATCATCTCTGACTTTTACTTGGGATGATGTATCGGCAGACAGGACTTACACTGTACAGTGCGCAAGCGAACCGTCTGATAAAGCCATCAGACAGGCCACTTACAGTTATACGTGGACAACAAAATCAAACAACGCCCAATGGCCATATGACTTCCCAACCAGATTTACATTCCTCGGTCTGACAGAAGGTGAGAGCAAAGCTATAGGCAAGGCTGAAAACTTACTCACACCAGGAACCTCCTATTATTTCAGAGTGCGTTGTGGAGGTGCAGATCAAGAAGGCATCTGGTCGGAATGGCTTGAAGCTACAACAGAAATCCGCACACCAGCTGAAAATGAAATCTTTCATGAAGATTTCGACAGAGCATGCGTCGGAGGCGGAGACTGGCTTCATCAGGCTGCCGGAGCAAGAATAAAGAACGACAATACCGTCACAAGCATTTGGGGACTACAGTGGGATACCGTAAATGAGGCCAGCAAAACCTACGGAAACTACTATACATCAGCCAATTTCAACGAAGAAGTATACAAATGGATAGGATACACCAGAATTTGGGATCGCGGTGACGGTAAAGGAGATATTCAGCCATGTCCTGGATATACAAAATGCGGAAATGGAAGCAATCCTGGAGTATTCCGTATCCTGGCTCTCGGAAGTGAAAAACTCAGCGCAGAAGGCAATGCTGTCCAGCTATCATTCAAGGCCACGCCATGGGCTGAAGTAACTGCGAGTGCAGGATATACCGTCGATAACAAACATGTCGACATATATGTCAACGATACCAAAGTTGCCGGACCAATAGCAATTACAGACTCAGAGGCCTTAAACGGAAACCCTGCTGTATTGACAGACATGATTCTTAAAACAGTTACTGTAGCGATTCCAAATCTTAAACCGAATGATACCATTACCATAAGAAGTAACGGGAGCGGAAAAGGAAGGTTTTTCATTGATGAAATATCAATTATCAGAGAATAACCGTAAAAGGCTGGAAAGACAGCTCTGGCAAGGGTTAAAAAATTTGTTTTATCATAAAAAATCATTATCTTTGCGGCCGTTTATTCGCCTTATTGGAATAAACAAATATTTATTAACTTTTTAATCTTTTTGCAGATGACTGCTGAATATCTACAGGCTGAAAAAAAGCAAGAGATTTTCGCGAAGTACGGAAAGTCCAATAAAGACACCGGCTCACCAGAGAGTCAAGTTGCTCTATTTTCCTACCGTATCGCTCACCTGACTGAGCACCTCAAACAGAACAAGAAGGACAACGTTACACGCCGTTCACTTCTTAAGCTCGTTGGTCAGAGACGCCGTCTCCTTGATTACCTCAAAGAGAAGGATATCGAGAGATACAGAAGCATCGTCAAGGAGCTCGGTCTCCGTCGATAAAAGGATACCGGAGCCGGACAGTTCCGGCCCCAGCCAAAGTAAAGAGGCTTTTGCCGTAAAAGGCATCAAGCCTCTTTTTTTAGAAATCGGTCAACGTGTCTGTTAACAAACCATTCAACCTGCAGCAGGCACTGGAACACAATATATATTTCGGAATGGTATAAAGGAAGAAGACAATAATATTAATCAACTCCCATAGGGGGAGGCAGGTTGAAAAACAATTCATGAACATTATCAACAAAAAGATCGAATTATCCGACGGAAGGGTAATTGAAATTGAAACCGGAAAACTGGCCAAACAGGCTGACGGTTCTGTAGTAGTGAAAATGGGCGGCACTATGCTGCTCGCATGCGTTACTTGTGCAAAAGACGCAAAAGAAGATGTGGATTTCATGCCTCTTCAGGTAGATTACAAGGAGAAATTCGCTTCTGCCGGAAGATTCCCGGGCGGATTCATGAAGCGTGAAGGAAAGGCATCAGACGCTGAAATACTCACAGCCAGACTTGTTGACAGAGCCCTCAGACCGCTATTCCCTGAAGATTTCCACGCAGAGGTATATGTTACCATCAACCTCATTTCTGCAGAAAAAGACATTCAGCCGGATGCTCTTGCAGGACTTGCAGCTTCATCAGCCCTTGCAGTGAGTGACATTCCGTTCGGCGGTCCTATTTCAGAAGTCCGTGTAGCACGTATAAACGGCGAGCTCAAAATCAACCCTGCATTCAGCGAAATGGCTGATGCCGACATCGACATTATGGTTGCTGCTACCTACGACAACATTATGATGGTCGAGGGTGAGATGAATGAGGTAAGCGAAGCGGAAATGCTAGAAGCCATCAAGTTTGCCCATGAGGAAATCAAGAGACACTGCAAAGTGCAGATGGAACTGATGGAAGAGGCAGGCAAGACTGTAAAGAGGACATACTGCCACGAAGAAAACGAT
This sequence comes from uncultured Bacteroidales bacterium, assembly GCA_900546395.1. Classification (GTDB taxonomy): domain Bacteria; phylum Bacteroidota; class Bacteroidia; order Bacteroidales; family UBA932; genus Cryptobacteroides. Next base: position 5,224 of record URDD01000028.1, read on the forward strand.
GAAGATCTCCGCAAGGCTATAGAGACTTTCTGCTATGACAGATGCTATGCCATTGCAAAATCAGGATCGGCAAAACACGAAAGATCAGACGCATTCGATGCCCTGAAAGAAGAGTTCTACCAGACACTCCCTGAAGAAGAGCGCGAAGAGAAGAAAATGATGGTGGAAAGATACTACCACGCAGTAGAAAAGGCTGCGATGAGAAACCTCATTCTTGATGAAGGAATCCGTCTTGACGGCCGCCAGACTACCCAGGTAAGACCTATCTGGTGCGAAGTAGGCTACCTGCCTTGCGCACACGGTTCGGCAATATTCACCCGTGGTGAAACTCAGTCTCTTTCGACTGTAACTCTCGGAACCAAACTCGATATGAAAGAACTTGACGAGGTTCTGGTACAGGGAACTGAGCAGTTCGTCCTCCACTACAACTTCCCTCCATTCTCTACCGGAGAGGCAAAGGCACAGAGAGGTATCGGACGCCGCGAAATAGGACACGGAAACCTTGCATGGAGAGCACTCAAGCCAATGGTGCCTACAGCTCCTGAAAATCCATACGCTGTACGTGTAGTTTCTGATATACTCGAGTCAAACGGCTCATCATCAATGGCTACCGTATGCGCCGGCTGCCTTGCCCTTATGGACGCCGGTGTAAAGATAAAGAAACCTGTAGCAGGAGTTGCGATGGGGCTTATCACAGATGCTGAAAAGCCTAACGACAGATACGCAATCCTTACTGACATTCTCGGTGACGAGGACCACCTCGGAGACATGGACTTCAAGGTGACCGGAACAAAAGACGGTATCACTGCCACACAGATGGATATCAAAGTAGACGGACTGTCATACGATGTTCTCGAAAGGGCGCTTGAACAGGCTCGTCAGGGCAGAATGCACATTATGGGCGAGATGATGAAGTGCATCAGCGAGCCACGTGAGGACTACAAGCCGTTCGTTCCGCGCATCATCCAGATCAGAGTTCCTGGTGAATTTATCGGTGCTATTATCGGAAAAGGCGGTGAAGTCATCCAGAAAATTCAGAGAGAGACAGGTACTGTCGTTACTATCACTGAGGACAATACAAACGGTGTCAGCGAAGGAATCGTGGATATCTTCGGAGAGAACAAAGAGGCAATGGACAAGGCTCTCGAGTGGATTAACGGCATCTGCGCAGTTCCGGAAGTCGGAACAGTATACCACGGAAAGGTAGTTTCAATCCTTGAGTTCGGTGCATTTGTAGAAATACTTCCAGGCAAGGAAGGTCTTCTCCATATTTCAGAACTTGACTGGGCAAAGACAGAGAAGGTAGAGGACATCCTCAACATCGGAGACGAAGTGGATGTAAAACTTCTTGAAATCGATGCCAAGACAGGCAAAATGAGACTTTCACGCAAAGCTCTCATCGAAAAGCCGGAAGGTTATGTAGAGCCTGAGCGCAGACCACGCCCTGCAGCAGGAGACAGAGGCCCACGCCGTGACGACCGCAGAGGCAGCGATGAGCGCAGGAATGACCGCCGCGACGACCGCAGGAATCCTCGCCGCGAAGAGAAACAGTTCAACGACACACCTGCTTCTGACAAGATATCTGACGCAGGCTTCGATACACCTGACTATAACAACGGATCAGATATTTTCTAAATCCGCTTCCTTATATTAAAAAAGAAAACCGACCCACGTATGACGGGCCGGTTTTCTTTTTATAAGTCAGAAGTTGTTTAAATTTTAGAAGCTGTTTAAATTTTTGTCATTATAAATTTTATGAGGTATTTTTGAGGATGCTATCTGGCGATAAAAAGAAGAAAAAGATGCCATAACGAACTATAATTAATCATGACCGGAATGAAGAATCTATTTATAACGGGAACAGTCAAAACCATTGTCGCCCTTGCAGTCTTGACATCTGCTGGAATACTCCCCTCATACAGCCAGACGACTCACCATACTGATACACTGAAAAGCCAGCTGTCCGACACTCTGAATATTGAAGCTACTATCGTCAGCGCAAGAAAAAACTCTGTAGTATATCGTCTTGACAGGAAAAAGATAGACGGCAATGCAGATATTTCCGCTTCCGGAGGCAGCGCGGCAGACATTCTTTCATCCATGCCATCAGTCAGGACAGATGCAGACGGAGAAATCTCATTCAGAGGGAGTACTGGATTCCTTGTCTATGTGAATGGGAAACCGGCAATAACCGAAGGCACTCAGGCTCTGAAGCAGATTCCGGCATCTGAAGTCGAAGATATAGAAATAATAACATCCCCTTCTGCAAGATACAAGACAGACGGAGAAGCAGGAATCATAAATATAAAGACAAAGAAACCGCTTGACCAGGGATTCGGAGGAAGCATATCGGCCTCAGGCAGCACCATCGGTTCGTGGAACGGCAATATCCTCCTCAACTGGAACAAAGGCAGCCAGAGGTTCTACATCGAGGGCAGCGGCTCCCAGCAGAAACAGAAAAGCCGTTTCGGACAGACAAAATCAACATTGGTGGACAACTACGCCACGACTTCCGATGCAAACGGCCACAGATTCAGCGCAGTCACGTCATACATCGGCAAAGCGGGATGGGAATTAAGCAACGACTCACACTATGCCCATATAGAAATCCAGGCAGGAATCAGCGACAACGCCAGAGGCGGAGACATGAAGTACCACGAAAAGAGATTTATTGAACACAACCCTCTGTCTGACAACACATTTGACAGCTACGACAGGTACTCCAACGAAAAACACCTCGCCCAGATTGCAGCGGAATACAGATACATCCTTAACCAGCGCGGGGACAACATATCGGCTGAAGGACGGCTCAGGTACGACTGGTATGCCCTCGAATACACTGAAAGCAACATGTTTCTTCCGGACGGGACAAGATACGAAGGCACAAGAGGATATGAAGACGAGCATCACTGGGACTATGACTGGGATTTAAGATATGAAATGAAGTACAGGCCACAAGGCCGGTTCGAGACCGGTGCGCAGATGACATCTTACAGCGAATCCGGAGACTACAGCCTGAAATATTGGGACAGGGAAGACAAGTCATTTCTCTGGGATGAAGACATGTATGCACCATTCTTCTACAGGAGACAGATTTTCTCACTCTATGCAATGGTAACAGAAAAGTTCGGTCCTCTTTCAATAGACGCCGGTCTGAGAGGGGATCTGACACGGGACATTATGGAAATCTCTGTAAAGGATGCCAGCCGGAACCTTACCCGCACAGAACTTTTCCCATCCATCCACCTTTCATACAGAGCCCCTGAAGACAACACTATTTCAGCAGGTTACTCCTACAGGACTTCACGCCCCGGGATATGGAAGCTGGAGCCATATATAACTTATGAAGACTATTATACAAGACTTATCGGAAACCCTGATATAAAACCTGAATATATCCACTCAGCAGAAATAGGATACCGGAAAGTTTTCGGAAAGAACAGGGACAATATAAGCCTGACAGGATTCTTCCGCCGCAAAAAAGGCACGACAGACCTTATACGGAAACCATACAGTCCGGGAGTGACACTGGATTCGCTTATCAATGCTGGAAACGACCTGACATTCGGACTCGAAGCAGAGGCCGGAATCAAGGCTGCCAAATGGTGGAATATCCGTCTGGCCGGCAGTATCATGGAATACAAGTTCAAATCCACATCCGAAACAGGCCGCAACATATCAGGCACGAGCTATACAGCTTCGATGATAAACAACTTCACCGTGGCCAGACATACTGCCATACAGTTTGACGCGAATGCAGTAGGGCCCGCCTTTCTATCACAGGGAAATGAAAAGGGCTACTTTTACTTCGACCTTGCAGTACGGCAGAAACTGCTCAAAGAGCGGCTTGCTCTTTCGCTGGCCTTCCACGACACTTTCCATACGGCTCACTACATGAAAACCAGAAACATAGAAGGTCTGACATCCGTTACAGACATCAGACCTGTCTATCCGTGCATTACGCTTTCTTTAAGCTATTCCTTCAACATAAAGCCTGGAAAAGAAGCATCAGGTGCCATATCCGCTGGCGCATCATTTGAAGGAAAAGACTTTTAGAATCTGAATGAGGACCGTATGCAAATACCGGAAGTTCAGAATAGACAAAGACGAGTTTGCATAGTACTATTCTTTTTTCAAAGACTCCACAGGACTGGTACGCGCTGTCTTTATGCTGTAAAAAAGTACAGAAACAGCAGCGATTACAGTCACAACCAGACCTACGCATACAAATATCCACCAGGACAGTCCGATATGATGGGTGTATCTTGATAGCCATTCATGCATTAAAAACCATGATACGGGAACAGCAAACACAAACGCCACTCCGGTCATCCGGACAAAGGTCCAGACAAGCTCTTTCAGCACCAAAGACAAATCCGCACCGAAAACCTTCTTTACTGAAACACTTCTGACTTGCTGCTGCATATAATATGAACTCAAGGCAAAAAGTCCCAGTGCCGAAACAGACAGTAACAGTACAGTAAAAATCAGGACAATCTTCAGAATCCTCTGCTCGTCACTGTAACCGGCCAGGATTTCATCATCCATATATACTGCATTGAACACCATATCAGGAAATACCTCACGGGCGTCAGCTTCAAGCCTTGCCAAGGCTTCTCTATGATTTCCATTTGTCTTCACCAGAAGACTCCACGGATAACCGTCTTGTGGGAAATCTTTATATTTGAATATCAAAGCCGCACTCTGCTCCTGCTCCAAAGGTCTGATTTTGAAATCACGGTATATTCCCCCTATCTGAATTGTTGAATTTCCCTTGGTAATAAACTCTGACTTGTCTTCACCTATTTCCAATTGGCTGAATGCATATTCATTCAGCCAATAAGAATCAGGAATATTGTTATCCTGCTTTTCTTCAATCCCCAAGATGTCAAAATATGACTTGTCACCTATGATTTGCTGGAAAGACACATATCTGCTGTCCTGCAACTCAATCGTCCAGTTATTAGTTCCGCTCAACGGAGTCCCATTTCCCAATCCTACCGCCTCAACACACGGCTCACTCTTCCATTTGTCAATAAGAGGATTAAGTTCACTCGTAACTCCAAACTGATTCTCAACAATCAGCACATCCTCGGTATTATACCCCAAGTCAGCCGTAACAAGATGCCTTATTTGAAGGAATATTACCATTGCTGCAACAAGCATAATCACAGACACCTCGTTCTGAATCACTATTATTATTTTACTATAAACAGTTTTAGTCTTTCTCCTGAGAGTTCCCTTTACTATCTCTATAGGGCTGACTTGCTGGATTATAAGAGCAGGTACAAATCCTGAAATAAAACCTAAAAGAATAGTAAAACCGACAAGAGCCGATACACTTGCAACAGATATGGAACTGGAAACAGAAATTCTGTATGCAAGTATTTCCGATGCCACAGGAGCAAGTGCTTCAGCAAGCAAAACGGCAAGCACCATGGAAACACTGCAAATCAGAGTGCTTTCCATAATAATCTTGAAGAAGATACTCTTTCTGTCTGCCCCCACAAGTCTCCTTGCCGCCATTTCCTTCGCCCTGAAGCCATTAAGAGCTGTAGTGAGGTTAACATAATTAAGTACGGCAAAAACGACAAGAACCAGACACAGACTTAAAAGAAGATTCACAAGATCCCGGTTACCCAAAGTCAGGGTATCTGTCCAGTCCTGAGTACCATCCTGAAGGAAATAAACATCCTTAAGAGGAATAATCCTGACCTTATCGTACGCCTTCTTATATACCCAGAAATTACTTTCAAGCCAATCCAGAATTTCGCCTTGTTTCAGGCTCAAATCAGCACCAGGATGCGTCATCACGAAACACACACCACCTCCCGCATTGGACATATATTCATCATTAGCTATATTTATTTTAGGCAATATATCTCCACGGAACAGAATATCAGGCGTTTTTAATATAGAATTTCCGAAATCTCTATAAACACCGCATATTGTAAGCTGGTAGCCTTCGCCAGCTGTCCATCTTATAACCTGCCCCACCGGATCCCTGTCAGGAAAATGAGCATTTGCAAAATCCTCGCTTATCATACACCTGTCCCAGGATATATGCCAGTCCGAGACATTACCGCTTACAAGTTCATAACTGAAAATATCGAAAAAAGTGCTGTCGGCAGCAGTAGTACTTGCATATACCGGCTCCCCTGCAATAATAAACCTCTCTGCACCTCCGAAATAAGAAACACAGCATCCTTTTTCTATTTCAGGAAAATTGTTTTTCAGGTGCTTGTCAAGCCAGTATCCCATACTCACCCCTTCATCATTGGCTATCAGATATATCCTGTCTGCGTTCTTCTGAAATGAATCAGTGGAGAACTGACGGACAAGATATATGGACAGCAATATGACAAAAGCCATGGATATAGTAAGACCTATGATATTGACACTGGCATACAGCACGTTTTTCTTCAGAAAATTCCAAAAACTCTTCATAATACATATAAGTTTTACTGCAACAGCTCTCTGTGATTGCAACGTACCATTTTGAGCAAACAATATGCAAAGCTATATATCAGTCTGTCTATCAATAACATGCTGACATTTTAAAAAAACACTGAGTGTAAAATTAATTTACACTCAGTGGAAAAATTCTTTACAAAGTCTTCCTGCCCCCGGAAAGCCTATCATTTTTTCTTCAGGCAGTTTGCATTGACCTTGGAGACAAAATCTTCCTTAGTCATAAAGCCGAGATTACGTACCGGCTCTCCATCTACAGGAATGAACAATACCGTAGGAATTGAGGATATGCCGTATGCCCTTGCCACTTCCTGTGCATTGTCAACATTGACCTTGTAAAAGTCAACCTTGCCATCAAATTCAGCAGCAACTTCCTCCATAACAGGAGCCAGTTTCTTGCAAGGAGGACACCAGTCAGCGTAAAAGTCAACGACTGCAGGCCTCTTTCCTTCAAATTTCCACTCTTTGGTAGAATAATCCTCAACTTTAGATTTATATTCAGCACCTGTAAGAACAGTAACCTTGGAATTCTTGTCACTTTTCTTGGTATCCGCAGCTGAAGTGGTCTTGTTACTTGCATTGGCGCAACTTATTGTAAGAGCGACAGCAAGAGCTGCAAAAAAAACTTTTTTCATCACATATCAATTTATAATAATTATAATTTACACTCTATGCAAATCTACAAAAACCAAGTTACAACACCAAATTTTCACAAAATTTTCCGGCCTTTTTAAACAGACTGGTCTTTCACAAATGCGAAAGTTGGCTATCTGACTCTGAGCCTGCGTCCGATTTTCAGTACTGTTGTGGAGGATATTCCGTTGAGACGGCAGATTGCCCCGACTGTAGTTCCGTTATTTATAGCTATTCTTCCAAGCGTATCACCAGACTTCACTATATGGAATCTCATCGCAGCCCTCTCGGCTTCTTCCCTCCTGTCATCTTCTTCATTTCTGAACTCGTCTTCAAAATCCTGTTCATAATTGCTGTAAGGGCTGAAGTATTTGCGCTTCAGCACAAAAAGCCTGTGCCGCAAATCACCGGACTTGAAATCAATAAGCCACTGAGGGTCAAAGGCAAATCCGTTATATCGTGTTTCAAAATGCAGATGAGCTCCCGTAGAGCGTCCGGTAGAGCCTCCGAGTCCTATTTCATCTCCTGCACGAACCCAGTCTCCGGACTCCACATTTCTTTTTGACAGATGTCCGTAGAATGTTTCTATTCCATTTGGATGTCTGATTACCACCAGATTGCCATACCCGCCCATATATTTTGAGATTCTGACCTCCCCGTCAAATGCGGCATATATAGGAGTACCTGTCTGCAAAGGAAGATCCACACCCTGATGTCTTCTTCCCCTTCTGATACCGAACTTCCCTCTCGGATGTATATCCCCTATATAGGGACAATGGTACTGGCCAAGGCTATCTACTACCCAAAGAGACCACGTAAGCGGCAAACTGTCATACTTAACCTTGTAAGGATCCAGACTTGAAGCGTCCCAGTTCTCCTTGAACACGTCTGACTTCATCATATAGTCAGGATCTTTCATATATTGCCAGGAATTGTCGCTGTATAATATTACCTTGATATGCTCATTTACTGTATCCAGTGTATCTATAGCATCTACGTCTGATGGTATGAGGGACTTTACGGGAGAGAATGCATACCTTGGCATAAAACGTTCCATTTCAGATTTGGACATAGATGCCGTAACCAGCTCTTTTACAGACCTTATCGTCTCTTTCACAGAGAGTGTGTCTGACTCCGGCCTCTCAGTAGTCTCAGACGAAACTGCCTCCTCAGAACGATTTATCCTGCTGTCTCCTGCCGCAAAGCTATAAACGGGCAGCAGCAACAATGCTGCCACCCAAAAGTCAAGAATCTTCATTTTCCCTAATAATATCATTTCGCTCCGAACTGCTCTGAGAGAATCTTCCTTACTGCGCTGACTTTCTCGTCAAGCAGTTCCTTTGAAGAAGCCTCGCATATAAATCGAAGATAAGGTTCTGTATTCGAAGGCCTTATATTAAACCACCACTGAGGAAACTCGACCCTGTATCCGTCAAAATCCATATAAGCGGTAGATTGCTCTCCATTCATAAAATAATCCCTTATGGCATCCATCGCCCCTTTCTTGTCTTCGATTCTGAAGTTTATTTCTCCTGAATTCTGGTACTTTTCTATGCGTCCTATCAGCTGGCTCAATGACACTCCATTTTGTTTCATTTCAGCCACCACATTGAGGATCAGTATGGAAGCAAGCAGTCCACTGTCTGAATAGAAAAAGTCCCTGAAATAGTAGTGACCTGCCAGTTCTCCTCCATATACTCCGTCAAGTTCGCGAAGCTTGTGGGCTGCAAAAGCACGGCCTACTTTCCAGGTCCGCATCTCAGCTCCCATTGGAGCAAGATACTCGCCCACTGCCTTTGAGCTCCTGATATCCTGAAGGACAATGCCTTTCTCTCCTCTCTCCTGAAGGAAATAATGACCGAGAACCGCAATCATCAGATCCGGAGAAATGAACCTTCCGTTTTCATCTACAAACATTACCCTGTCGGCATCACCGTCATATATGACACCTATGTCTGCCCTTGTATTCTTTACAAGTTCTTTCAAGTCAGCTACATTTGCAGGAATCAAAGGGTTAGGCTCATGATTCGGGAATCGTCCGTCAAGAGTATCATATATGTATTCAGGCGCATCACCGAAGAGCTCCTTTACATAGAGCGATGCCATACCATTTGATACATCCATCGCTATTTTAAGCGATGAGATATCCTTTTTATATTTCAGAAGGAACTCAAGATAATCCTTATGGATATCCATCGGGTGTACAACACCTTTCTTTTCAGAAACAGGACAGTCACGGCCTGATTCTATCCACTCCTTTATCTGGCCAAGGCCATTGTCATATCCGACAGGCAGTGCATTCTCCCTTGAAACTTTCATTCCATTGTATTCTGCAGGATTGTGCGAAGCAGTAATCTGGACAGAGGCTTTGAACCCGTAATTTGCAGTACCGAAATATACCATAGGTGTAGTACTTAGTCCCAAGTCATAAACGTCAGCACCTGCGTCTGTCAGACCTTTTATAAGATAATCGTGAATTTCATCAGACGAAACCCTGCAGTCACGTCCGACAAGTACTTTGTCAGTAGCAAGAAGTTCAGGAAGGAAATACCCTACCTTGTAGGCTGTATTCCTATCAAAGTCAACATTATAGACTCCCCTGATGTCATAAGCGTGAAATGCTCCCATAATTTGATAGATTGTAGGAACCCGTAGCACGGATTCTCAGATTTTTGACTTGTAACGCGGGATGACACGGCCTTTGGAAATGCCTTGCAATTTCTTGGTAATCATCTTTCTGCGGATTGGTGCCACTCTATCGACAAAGAGGTTTCCATCCAGATGATCCAATTCGTGCTGCACCATTCTGCAGGCAAATTTGTCAAGTTCTTCAGTAACTTTCTCGAAATTCTCGTTATAATACTCCACCTTGATTTTTGACGGGCGGCGGACATCAGCATATACTCCCGGCACGCTGAGGCATCCTTCCGAATAATCACATTTGTCAGGACTCTCCTCCAACACAACAGGATTTATCATTGTTCTCTTGAAATCCTTCAGATAATCATACACATCGGACACTACTGTTCCATCAACTATGACCACCCTTTTTGAGACACCTACCTGAGGCGCTGCAAGACCACATCCGTCAGCCACTTTCAATGTCTCCCTCATATTTTCAAGAAGTTTCTGTATTTCTTCCTTTTCTGTAACCGGATCAACCTCTGCGGCTCTCTCGCGCAGAACTTCCGCTCCATACAAATAAATAGGCAATATGTTGTTTTCCATAATATATAATTTCTTTCAATACTATCTCCGGCGCCTTGATCCTGAGACCTTATCCGACAGAGAATCAGGCACAAAGGAAGGACTACCAGCAAAAGACATGCCGCCGGAAGTCCTGTCCATATAACTCTGCAGGATTATGGCAGCACTGATCTTGTCGACAGATGACTTGTCCTTTCTGTCCTTGTACTTCATTCCTCCGTCTATCATAGCGCGGTGTGCAAGAACAGAAGTGAATCTCTCGTCTTCTTTCATTATCGGTATCCCTGGAAAGGCCTTTGCCAAATGCTTTATGAAAATATCTACATCCCTGGCCGCCTCCGAAGGCCTGTTGTCCATATTCATCGGATACCCTACCACAAATCCCGATATGTTCTCCTTTTGGGAAAAAGTTTTGAGATAATCTATTATATTTGCAGACTGTACTGTATCCAGCGCGGACGCGAAGATACCCAGGGGGTCGCTCACTGCCACTCCCGTCCTTTTTCTTCCGTAATCTATTCCTATGATTCTGTCCATAAAACGGGTACAAAGTTAACACTAAAGTATGGCACGGCAAAATAAAGATAGAAAAGTCGAAAAATTCAGGCTCACTCTCGTAGATGACCAGACACACAAGGCGTTATGGACTATCCATTTCACCAGGGCCAGTCTTCTGGTCACTGAAGCTACTATACTTGTGACTATCTTTGCACTGACTTTTTGTATAATAGCATTCACACCTGTCAGGACCTTTATTCCGGGATACCCTGACTCAGAGACAAAGCGGGCTGCAATCCAGAATGCAATATTGGCTGATTCTCTGGAAAACAAGCTCAAACTATGGGAAATATACGCAGGCAATCTGAGGAGAGTCCTGTCGGGAGATTCTGCAATGGACATTGACAGCCTTGTCAACCTCAGCAAAAAGGCATTCCGCAGCGACGCTGACATATCGGGAAAAAAAGATTCGCTGCTCAGAGAAACAGTAATAAAAGAAGAACAGTTCGAGTTGTCTGGTAAAGCCGGAAGAAAACTTCCTATAGAAGGAATGCATTTCTTCACTCCTCTTAAAGGTGTCATATCGCAAGGGTATGACAAGATACTGCATCCTTATATTGACATAACCGCCCCTGAAAATTCAGTAGTAAAGGCAGCGCTTGACGGGTCAGTAATTTCCGCAGGATGGAATGACGATACCGGATACACAATACAGATACAACACGACAACGATATAATAACGATTTACAAGCACAACCAGAAGCTCCTGAAAAAAACCGGGGACAAAGTAAGTGCCGGGACTCCGATAGCTCTTGTCGGCAGCACGGGCTCTCTGAGTACAGGAGACCATCTGCATTTTGAATTATGGTATAAAGGAGAAGCTGTAAATCCCGCTGACTATATAAATTTCTGATCCGTAAAATGACACAAAAGAAAAAGATAGCGATTTTAGGATCTACAGGGTCCATCGGGCGCCAGACTCTGGATGTGATAAAACAACATCCTGACAAATTTGAGGCAGTTCTTATAACGGCAAACAACAGTTGCGACCTTCTCTGCCGTCAAGCAGCCGAATTCAATGTAAAGAATGTAGTCATCTGCAATGAAAGCCGTGTGGATGAAGTGCGTAGAGGCTTGTCCGGTCTTGACTCCAAGGTGTACGGAGGAATGGGGTCTGTATGCTCACTCGTATCTGATCCGGAGATAGACATTGTCGTCACTTCAATGGTCGGATTCAGCGGACTGGAATCTACGGTTGCGGCAATAAGAGCCGGCAAAACAATTGCTCTGGCAAACAAGGAAACTCTCGTAGCCGCAGGCGACATAGTAATGAAACTCGCAAGAAAACATTCCTGCGACATCCTTCCTGTTGATTCAGAACACTCCGCCATCTTCCAGTGCCTTCAGGGCTCGCATGATGCAAAAATAGAAAAAATACACCTTACTGCATCAGGAGGACCATTCAGGACATGGGATAAAGAAAAAATCTCATCTGCAACAAAAGAACAGGCCCTCAGGCATCCAAAGTGGAATATGGGCAACAAAATAACCGTTGATTCCGCCACGATGATGAACAAAGGCCTTGAAATCATAGAGGCAAGATGGCTTTTCGGGACAGAACCTGAAAAGATCAATGTGGTCATCCACCCGCAGTCCATAATACACTCAATGGTGGAATTTGCTGACGGTGCCGTGATAGCCCAGTTGGGACATCCCGATATGAGAGAACCTATCCAGTATGCATTGAGCTATCCGGAAAGACTGGAACTCAACAATGAAAAGCTTGATTTTGCAAAGCTTGCCTCGCTTTCATTCTATGCCCCTGACCTTGATAAGTTTCCGGCACCTGCACTGGCATACAAGGCACTGGAAAAAGGAGGCAACATGGCCTGCATAATGAATGCAGCCAATGAAGCTGCCGTAGCGGCATATCTTTCCGACAGAATCAGATTCTATGATATTACTGACATAATAGCAGAATGTATGGAAGCCGCTGAGTTCATTGCCGCACCTGACCTCGAAAGTATTTTCGAATCAAACAGGCAGGCTTATGCAATGGCGGAAAAACTGATAGCAAAAATCTGACAAAGCCCCAAACACGACAATTTTTACACAAATGATAATCCTGATGAAAATCCTGCAAGTAATTCTTGCTCTTTCCATTCTTATACTGATACACGAACTCGGACATTTCGTATTTGCCAAAATGTTCAAAATAAGAGTTGAAAAATTCTACCTGTTCTTTGATGCAGGTTTCTCTCTATTTAAATTCAAGCCAAAAAACTCGGACACGGAATATGGAATAGGTTGGCTTCCACTGGGAGGATACTGTAAGATTTCCGGCATGATAGACGAGTCTATGGATACCGACTCCCTGAAGAAGGAGCCGCAGCCATGGGAATTCAGAAGCAAGCCGGCCTGGCAGAGACTTCTGGTAATGGCAGGAGGCGTACTCTTCAACTTCATTTTTGCCATAATCCTATATATATGCATAATGGCAGGATGGGGAGAAAGCTACATTAAGAACGAAGGAAACAGCATCTATGTTAACGAACTTGCCTACGAAATGGGGTTCAGGAACGGCGACAGGATACTGAAATTTGACGACTATGCCCCTGAACGTTTTGATATGCTGCAGGCTGACATGGCCAGAAGGACTGCACAAAAGGCAACCGTCCTCAGAGATAACGATACCATTGATATATATATAGATCAGAACATGATGGGCGAAGTACTCAATACCCCTATGATGTTCGACCTTGCAATGCCTTTCATAATAGATTCAGTTCCTCCCGTATCCATAAACTATCAGGCAGGGCTGAAAAAGGGAGACAGAATAATAAACCTTGACGGTCATGATATTGAATACCTCCAGGAGTCGTGGAAACTGCTTAAGACTCTTCCGGGAAAAGGAATTCCGGCACTGGTCGCAAGAGGGGAAGATACGCTTTCTTTCAGCCTTCAGATCGACAGCACAGGAAAAATAGGCGTTTTCACTAAAGCACCTTCCATTGAAGTGAAAAAATACTCCGGGATACAGGCCGTTCCGGCCGGACTCAGGCTTACATTCAAGACAATAGGAGGCTATCTGCAGGACCTGAAACTGATATTCACCCCAAGTACGGAAGCCTACAAGTCGGTCGGCAGTTTCATTTCAATGGGACAGATTTTCCCGGCTACATGGGACTGGTACAGATTCATCAACATTCTGGCACTGCTTTCCATAATGCTTGGAGTTATGAACCTGCTGCCAATACCGGCTCTTGACGGAGGCCACATAGTCTTTGCACTATATGAAATAGTTACAAGACGCAAGCCAAGTGACAAATTCCTTGAAGGAGCTCAAATTGTAGGGATGCTGCTGCTTTTCGGTCTTATGATTCTGGCATTCGGTAACGATATCGGAAGGCTTTTCAGATAAAGTTTTTTATAAGCCATTCGCTTGTTATTTACAGAGTTATTGCATAACTTTGAGAAATATGCCAATATTAAAATCAAAATAGTGACGCCATGAAAGCTTACATAAAGAAAATCATCATTCGGATTACAGTTATCACTGCAATCCTGTCTGTTTTCTCATGCAAGAATACAGACAGAAAGCCACTGCTTCCCAATATCAGCGGGAAAGCCGGAGAAGTTCTCATAGTCGTAAACAAAAGCGACTGGGAAGGCAATGTCGGTGCAGAGTTGAGAGGCCTTTTGGCCAGCGACTGTCCCTATCTGCCTCAGAAAGAACCTCTATACACGCTGATTAACATAGTTCCTTCTGCGTTTACTGATATTTTTCAGATACACAGGAATATAATACTTGTAAACATCGACAGCAAAGTTGTAAAGCCTGACTTGCTTCTCAGGTCAGACGCATGGGCCAGACCACAGTGTGTAATAGCCATAAATGCCCCTGACAGTGAAACTGCGCTGAATCTTATAAAAGAAAAGTCAAGAATCATACTTAACACTCTCGAACAAGCAGAAAGGGACAGGGTTATCGCCAACTCGATCCAATATGAAGAACATTCCCTGAGTCCTGTCGTAACAGAAATGATTGGAGGCTCCCCTCATTTTCCGGCAGGATATGCCCTGAAAAAGAAGACAGATGATTTCATCTGGATAAGTTATGACACACAATATACCATCCAGGGGATACTTATATATAAATATCCTGCACAAGGTAATGAATCCGACTTCACATTAGATAATATAATATCAAAACGCAACGAGTTTCTCAAAAACAATGTTCCCGGAATGTTTGACAACACATACATGACTACAAGTGATGCAGCAATTCCAGGAATCACATATATGAAATACAAAGGAAGAAATTTCACTGAAGTCCGCGGTTTGTGGGATGTCCACAATGATTTTATGGGAGGACCGTTTGTATCTCACTCCTTCTATAGTCAGGACGGCAAGGAAATCATTGTCCTTGAATCATTTGTCTATGCAGCCAGGTATGACAAGAGACACTACCTCAGGCAGGTGGAATCTATCCTTTATTCATTCGAATGGAAAAATAATAATGCAAAAAAGTAAAAAATATTTTGCACGATTAAAAATATTATTTACCTTTGCACTCCCTTAATGATAAAAGGGACACCCGGTGGGTTCGTATAACGGCTAGTACTCAAGATTTTCATTCTTGCAATAGGGGTTCGATTCCCCTACCCACTACAAAAAATATAAAAAGATATAAAATGGCAAATCACGCATCAGCAGACAAGCGTACTCGCCAAAGCGAAAGACGCAGATTGCATAATAAATATTATGCAAAGACAACCAGGAACGCTATCCGCGCTATCAGAAATACTACTGACAAGAATGCGGCAGAAGCGAATGCACCTAAGGTATATGCAATGATCGACAAGCTCGCAAAGATTGGTGTTATCCACAAGAACAAAGCTGCCAACCTTAAGAGCGGAATTGCGATCTATATCAATAAACTTTCATAGCGAAAGCAACCTTTAAAGGTTTTTCTTATAGCTGGGAGAGAAGCTGCGACATGCAGCTTCTTTTTCTTAGATATCGGTTCTACTTTTAAAAAGGCTGATAATCGGGATGTAGCGCAGTTGGTAGCGCACTACGTTCGGGACGTAGGGGTCGGGCGTTCGAGTCGCCTCATCCCGACAATAAAGGAACGGCTTAGTCATGACAGACTTCAGCCGTTCCTTTATTTTTTATCTGGATTAACAGATAATCCGAGTTAATTTACTTTTTGGATCAACGAAAAAAGTAGGTTGGTTATCCGGAATTCCCGATTTTGGTTAACTCTGATTCGGTACGAGAATGGCCCTTCTACGGTACGAAACGGCTCTCAAAGTGCATTCGGTACGGGAAAGCACCCTCTGTGGTACAAACGTGCCGTCAGACAGTGTTCGGTACGGAAAAGGGGCCTCTGCGGTACGGAACGCTTGATGTGACTTCAATATTACTACGTGATAACACTTTCGTCTGGAAAACACAACGTTACCCGGACAAAAGTGAAGAAAAATGCGGTGAATCGGCAGAACCGACAGAATTCCTATTCGGAAGCACTGCCAGTCCGCACTTCCCTATCCTCATCTTCATGCAAATCCCCGTCATTACACATACCGCACAGCTCCGCAGGTATGACAGACTCAGGTCCGGTTCTACGCGCATTAATCTTTATTTTAGCCTTTGACCTCTTCGGAGAAAGACCTAAAGACTCCAGTTTCCTGATTTTCTGAAACACAGACTGGCGCGAATCGGACAATTTCATTTTTGATTCATTATACGCCCTTAAAGTACGCTCTAAACTGTCCCCTACAGCAACATATGAAGTCATCCATCCATGAAGTTGTCCCATGAGTTCAGACGCAGTCTTATATACCTGCTCAATGTTAGCTTCCTGCTCAGCCTGTCTCCAGCTCATCTGAATCATATTCAGTACAATCACAAGCGTCATTTGGCTTACGATAAGTACATTGCTGTCTTTTGCCGCCTGCCACAGTGACGGAGCTGAATCAAGCATAAGTCTGAATGCCCCTTCCACAGGAATGAACATTATATTGTAATCCACCTTTCTTTTGCCTTCAGGAATATAAGAGGCGTAATCCTTTAACTTCAGTTCATCGACATGCTTACGGACACTCTCAACATGTTCTTTGGCAAAACGGTCCCGCTCTGCCGCAGACGCTGCCGCCGTATAAGAGTTGAAAGCCTTCAGACTCACTTTTGAATCTACTACCACCATCGTATCATCAGGATAAAGTATAAGCGTATCCGGTATCATTACCGCCCCGCCTTCGCTTCGTATTTCGTGCCCCTGCGCATCCGTAATCACCCCCTGACTTATAAAATGTATCCCTTCTTGAAGGCCCGCATTCTTCAATATATCCTTCAACAGCATTTCCCCGAAATCTCCCTGCACTTTAGAACGCCCTGACAAGGCATCCGCAAGATTTCTGGCCTCATCCCCGACTTGTCTGGACTGCTCCATAACCAGACGTATTGATGTCGCCAATTCTGCATTACGGCGTACAGACTCCATATGCGTCTCTTTCATGGCCTTGTCCAGTTCTGAAAATTTCTCCTTAATAGGAGCGAGCATATCTGCAATATCAGCGGTACTTTGTTCCTTGAACTCACGGCTGTTTTTGGCCGCAAGTTCAGCTGAAGCCGCCTTAAAATGCTCCTTCATCATTTCCAGTTCTCTCTGATGCTGCAATGATGCCCTATCTATATCCCTCTGATGCTGCTCCGAAGCTCGTAATACATATTCCTGATTCATTGACCTCATCTGAGAAAGCGAATGGTTCAGAAAAATGACAAGCACTATCAAAACAGCTGCCATCACACACACTACTACCGCAACAAATATCCAAATATCCATATCTTACAACTTATTAGACAATCCATCAGTCGTCTATTCTGACAAGTGCGAACTTCCTGTCAAAAACCAATTCATGACCGTTTGACAATTTCACTTCAAACCTGCCACGTTCTCTTGATATTTTCTTATATGAAACCCCGGGATACAAGTCATTGACTTTGGTTCTGACTGGTTCCGGTATAAACTTCATGTCAAGATAAGAATACCTGCATTCAATATCCGTCCAGTCGCCGTTTCTGTCAAAAACTATCATTACCCCTGCGACAAGCACCACTTCATAATGCACCTCCATAAAATCACGCTCTTCCTTTGAGTAGGCGAGACGTCCGTCTGGAAAATTTACAGAAATGAAATCCTTTGCCTTTTCAGGGAGTCTGTCATATGATACAGCTCTGTCATTGTCAGCACTTGCACCCAATGCAATTGCCGCAAGTGCAAGGATAGTTATTATTGTTTTTTTCATAAAATCAGAAGATTACTGTAAAATTGTGTCTGCCGTCATATTCATAATCAAGTTCGAAAGAATACCTTCCGCACACGGATTTGACCAGAGCCAGACCAAGTCCGGAAGACCCTTCCTTGCGTCCTCTGCCCTGATAGAAGCGGTCGAATATCCTCAACTTGTCCAGAGGCGTATCCCCATCATTCGATACTACAAGCGACTTTGCCGAAAGCCTGACATTTACTACCGAACCTGACGGACTGTGCATATAAGCATTTTTAAGCAGATTTGTGAAAAGTACAGAGCAAAGCTGCTCGTTCATCCTTATTCTGACATTATCCTCCACTTCGACCTCTGAGGAAACCCCTTTTGCCGAATAAATATCATCCAACATGGAGACCGAATCCCTCATG
This sequence comes from uncultured Bacteroidales bacterium, assembly GCA_900546395.1. Lineage (GTDB taxonomy): Bacteria > Bacteroidota > Bacteroidia > Bacteroidales > UBA932 > Cryptobacteroides. The sequence goes on from URDD01000028.1 coordinate 23,738, forward strand.
ATTGCACTAAGATCTATTTCTGATACATCTATAAACTGTCCGTTGTCTATTTTTGTCATCAAAAGCAGTGTCTTGTTAAGACGGATCATTCCCTGAAGTTTGCGGTGAACCTGCATAAGGTCTTCAGCCTGCTGCGCTGAAAGCTCCTCGTCAGAATCAAGCATCATCTCTATTTTACCTGAACAGACTGCAAGAGGAGTCTGAAGTTCATGAGAGGCGTTTCCTATAAACTGGTTTTGGAGTTCGTACTGTTTTTCTATCCTGTCTGCAGCATTCTGAGTAGCAACAGACAATATCCTGAACTCCTCAATACTGTCATCACACGGAACAGGAGGGTTCTTTTTTCCAGGTACATAACTGTCAAACCACTTGAGCAAAGCTCTCAGAGGCTTAAAGTTATACTCTACCACGACTATTGTGATTCCTATGCCTCCTGCAAGCAATATTATATACAGGAAGACAATCCACTTCAGAATCGCCCTGAACAAGTCTTGTCTTTCAAATGTAGGCACAGCTACCGTCAGTTCATAATATTCGTTTTCTCCGTCCATAAAAATCTGATGCCTGATCCTTGCCGCTTCGGTCTCACCCTTTGATGCAATGTAAATCATTGAATTCTCATAAGATATACGAGGCATACCGGCAACCTGCTCCTCCGGGACAGATTTGATATAATATGTATTGTTGCTTCCATTGTCAACTGAAGGTATCTCCATACCGGAAATCCAGCGCAGTATTATATCAGCCGAATATGCTTCCAGCATATCATCCGTCTCGTCATTCACTTCAGCCACCATCGAACGGAAAAAGAATATGCCCCAGACTGTCAGGAAAATAAACATAAGGACAGAAAGCCCGATTGTGATTCTATATATGAATTTCATCTGTTATTGTTTCTCTATAAGCTTGTAACCGAATCCATAAACCGCCTTGATTTCAATATCCGCACCTGCATCCTCCAGCTTTTTCCTAAGGTTCTTCATTTGCGCATAGACAAACTGGAAATTGTCAGACTGGTCTATATGGTCCCCCCATACGGCTTCAGCCATGACGGCCTTATCCACCGTATGGTTCGGTCTCTGCATGAAGTATTTCAGTATATCGAATTCTTTTTTCAACAGTTCCAGATCCTTTCCGCTGACTCTGACTCTGTTGCTGTCCGGTTCCAGAACCACATTCCCGAAACGGAAAGAAAAATCACCGTCCGCCATACTCCTGCGTGCGACACTTTTTATTCTGGCGGAAAGTTCGGCAAGATGAAATGGCTTGGCAAGATAATCATCGGCACCAAGCTCAAGACCTGAGACTTTGTCATCAATGGAATCTTTGGCAGAAATTATTATAACATTCAGTTTCCTGTTTGTCTTCTTTATATAAGACAGTATGTCAAGTCCGCTTCCCCCGGGGAGCATTATGTCCAAAAGAGCGCAGTCGTAAAAATATACCTCCAGTTTTTCCATTGCCGCATCATAATCTGCAGCGACTTCAACCACATGGCCTTCCTTCTTCAACGTACGGGACATCATATCCCTCAAAGACTCTTCATCTTCTATAATAAGTATCTTCATTATAATATCTTTTTTTAATCCCCCTGAAGCAATCCGGACAGATTATACAAATATAGCAATTCCATTCTAAACTACATTTGCGAAAATTAACGAAAAACACTAACTTTGGAATCTTATGCCTACTTGTAATGGACAACAGACTTTTTCTAGTTGACGGACACGCTCTTATTTTCAAGATGTATTATGCATTCTTGAGGCATCCGATGATAAACACCAAAGGTGTGGATACTTCTATATTGTTCGGTTTCACGAAATACATATTCGAGCTTATCGAAAAAGAAAAGCCGACTCATCTGGCAGTAGCCTTCGACCCTCCGGGAGGGACATTCAGGAACAGACTTTATCCTGAATACAAGGCCAACAGGGCTGAAACGCCGCAGCTCGTGATAGATGCGCTGGAACCGCTGACTGAAATATGCGGGGCACTGCACATTCCTGTACTCATGCTGCCAGGATTCGAAGCTGACGATGTTATCGGCTCAATGGCTACACGAGAAGGGAAAAAGGGTTTCAAAGTATATATGGTGACTCCGGACAAAGATTACGGACAGCTGGTTTCAGACAATGTATTCCAGTACAAGCCAGGAAAATCCGGAAGCGAAAGCGAAATACTGGACAGTAACGCCATTTGTTCAAAATACGGAATCGCCAGCACATCCCAGGTTATAGATATGCTGACTATCTGCGGAGACACTGCAGACAATGTTCCTGGTGTCAAAGGCGTTGGTGAAGTAGGTGCAGGCAAGCTCATTTCCAAATACGGAAGTGTAGCAGGAATTTATGAACATCTGCCCGAACTTACTCCAAGGCAGAGGGAAGCCTTTGAGAGCGCAAGGGAACATATCGGACTCAGCCATGAACTTGTCACTATCAAAACAGATATTCCTTTGGAAACGTCTTCCGGTGATATGCTTCTGGACATGCAGTATGAACCAGGCATTGCCGACCTCTTCGAGAAATACGAATTCAACTCATTGAGGAAATACATTGAACACATCGGACTTCCGAAGGCTAAGGCTGAAAAAAAAGAAATACATTTCGGAACAATAACTCCGGAAAAGATGATTTCCGCTGCAGTAAAGGCAGGCAAATGCACCATTGTGACCGAATGCGCCGGAGACAACTTTTTTGCAGGAATAAGAAAAGTGACAATAGGAGTGTCTTCCGGAGGGAAAATATATACATCTTCCGGAAATGCGGAAGATTTCAGGCAAATTCTGGAGAATCCGGCCATAGAAAAAGCCGGATACGACCTGAAATTCCAGTGCAACCTTCTGAAAGAAAACGGCATAAACTTTTCCGGCCGTCTGTCTGACATCGAACTTATGCACTATGTCATAAATCCCGAAAAAAGCCATAAGCCTGATATCCTGGCAAAGAGTTATCTTGATATAGACATGTCACCTGAAGGTGACAGTACCCTGAGACAGGGATCGCTTTTTGACGATGATGACATTTTACAGGATGATACCTCTAAAGAATGTGAAGCGGCCATATTGTCAGAACTTGCCGGTGCTGTCAGAAACGACCTGGCAAAATCCGGAATGACAAACCTTTATGAAAGCATAGAAGAGCCTCTGATATGGGTATTGTCCGAAATGGAAAGGACAGGTGTCAAAGTGGATTTGTCACAGTTGAGAAAATTTGCACAGGAACTGAACAGAGAACTTGAAGAGAGGCAGTCCATAATACGTGAAATGACAGGAGAGCCGGACTTGAATATTTCATCTCCGAAACAAATAGGACATGTACTTTTCGAAAAAATGGCCCTTGACCCCAAAGTCAAGGCAAAGACAGGGGCACGATACAGTTATTCAACTGATGAAGAAACGCTCACAGCCATTGCTGACAGGCATCCTGTAATAAATGAAATACTGGAATACAGGGCAGTCAAGAAATTATTGTCAACATATATCGAGCCTTTCCACAGTTTCGTTTCTCCAGGAACAGGGAAAATACATACTACATTCAACCAGGCACTTACGGCAACAGGAAGGCTGAGTTCATCAAAGCCGAATCTCCAGAACATACCGATACGTACCGACAGGGGCAAGGAAATAAGGAAGGCTTTTGTCCCGAGCAGGACTGACGGAATAATCCTGTCTGCGGACTACTCCCAGATAGAACTCCGCATAATGGCCCACCTGTGCGGAGACAGGCACCTTACCGATGCCTTTATACACAATATGGATGTCCACTCGATGACTGCAGCCAAGATATTCGGCATAGACATTGATAATGTGTCGCCTGAACAGCGAAGGATAGCAAAGACTGCAAACTTCGGAATAATGTACGGAATATCGTCATTCGGTCTTGCCCAAAGACTCAGAATCCCGCGCACTCAGGCAAAGAAAATAATAGACGACTATTTCGCTAATTTTCCTGACATTTCGTCCTACATATCCAGAACAGTGGAATCAGCAAAAGAACTTGGTTATGTAAAGACATTGTTCGGAAGAAGACGCTACCTGCCGGATATTACATCAGGAAACGCCACAGTCCGTGCCCTGGCCGAAAGGAATGCCATCAATGCACCTATCCAGGGAACCTCGGCTGATATAATAAAGAAAGCCATGACTGCTGTGGAGAAACGGATAAGCGATGCCGGACTGCAGAGCCGGATGGTCCTCCAGATTCACGACGAACTGGTATTTGACGCTTTGGAAAGCGAAGCTGAAGAACTCAAGAAAATAGTCGTAGAGGAAATGGAAAATGTAATAAAACTGTCAGTACCACTTACTGTAGAATGCAATTATGGAAAAAACTGGCTTGAAGCTCACTAATCTGACAGACAATGAACTTGTATCTCTGGCCCTGCAGCAGGACCAAGGCGCTTTCATTGTACTTTATACAAGGTACAACACAGGCGTCAAAAGCCATATTGCCAGATATATATCACAGCAGGAAGACATTGAAGACATCGCGCTGGAGAGTTTCCAGAAAGCATTCAGCCAGATATCCACTTACAACCCTGAGTACAAATTTTCCACCTGGATATACCGCATAGCCAGAAACACGGCTTTCGACCATATCAGCAGAAAAGACAGGGAAAAAAACAACCTGCCTACGACATCTATAAGCGATCAGATTACTGAGATAAACGACATACCAGCAGTATTGCACAACCCTGAAGATGATATCATCAAACAGCAGGAATATGACAAGTGGCTTGCCAACATAGAAAAGCTGAAAGACGAATACAGGACTATCGCAAAGATGAATCTGATAGATAATTTCGGCTATAAGGAAATCGCTGAAGAACTTGATATTCCTATAAATACAGTCAAGACAAGAATCCGCAGAGCCAAAGCCCAGCTGCTGAAAATGATGGACATATCAGATGAACTTCTATAACTGCATTTACGCAAACGGAGACTTTAGCAAATCTCTCTTTACTTAAACAACCGAAGCCATGACATACGAAGAATTTGAAAATATTATAAGAAATGCTTTTCCTGATATCACGGAAAAGAAACTTGAACAGTTCAAAAAACTGGAAGGGCTGTACCGTGACTGGAACTCCAAAATCAATGTAATATCAAGAAAAGACATTGACCAGCTGTACCTTCATCACGTACTGCACTCATTGGCTGCCGCCGAATATTTCAGGCTCAATTTCCCTGAAGAATATAAGGCAATGACATCTGAAACCGGCAGTACAGACGGAGGCTCCGGACGGATTTCCCTGCTCGACGTAGGTACCGGAGGAGGATTTCCGGGAATTCCACTTGCGATAATGTTCCCCGGAGCTGACTTTACATTGTGCGATTCCATAGGGAAAAAAATCACTGTGGCGACTGAGGTATCCAGGGCCATAGGCCTTACAAATGTGACCACTGTCAATGCACGGGCGGAAAGTCTGCCGCAGACATTCGACTTCGTAGTGTCCAGGGCTGTCACTTCACTTGAAAACTTCATTCCTTGGGTGAAGGGGAAGTTCAGCCGCGGCATACTGTATCTCAAAGGAGGTGATATTTCTGAAGAAATAGCCACAGCTATGGGAAAGTTCAACCTGAAAAAAGGCACTGTCCACACCTGGCCTATAAGCAGCTGGGCAAAAGCCCCGTATTTCGAGGGAAAACTTGTCATTTTCATCGAAGCGTAAGGTCAAGTGACTTGTCACTATAGTTACACTGGAAAAACAGAAAAATTCTTGTTTTTCCAGTGTAACTTATTTATATTTGGGACAATGTGACACTAAAAACTGAACCCGGAGGACTACATTAACGGCTCTGTGTCCTATACGGAGACAAACGGAAGAAGGGAAATAAAAGAAACCAAGATTATAGGTATAAAATGTGACGAGTCAGATGATGACATTTATACTTTCTATCCTGATGCCGATATTTATGAAAGCAAATAAACACTATAGTTATGAAAACAACAGTTAAAATATTTTTGACAGTAGCAGTGATGTTGATATTCAGCATCGCTGCCAATGCCCAGATTTGGGTAAACGGAGTGAAAGTATTTACGAAGATGACTAAAGAACAGGTAATCACCAAATTCGGTAAACCGACCGACTACCGGTATTATGACTCACAGGACAACGGGGTGGATGAATGGTATCATTATACCGATGATATATTAATGTTCAATGACGATAGTTTCAACGGTTTTTCTATTTGTAGCGATAAATTTACTGTCAGGCTGGAGGGACTGGATTGCGAGATAAAAGTAGGCGACAAATTTTCCATTTTAGAGACGCTCAAACCGATATATATGGACTGGTATGAAAAAAATTGGTATTGTTTATATTTCTTGGATGAAATGGTATCATTCGAAGTTACAAACGGTATTATTCAATGTATTGACTTTTCAGGATCAATATAACATACTATGTTTAAGGTAGTTAAAATATTTTGACAGCATCCGGACTAAAGCCCCGTATTTCGAGGGAAAACTTGTCATTTTCATCGAAGCGTAAGGTCAAGTGACTTGTCACTATAGTTACACCGGAAAAACAGAAAAATTCTTGTTTTTCCGGTGTAACTTATTTATATTTGGGACAATGTGACACTAAAAACTGATGCCATGATAAAGCGCGTATTACTTTTTCTTTCCGCTCTGGCACTGTTCTCGTGCAGCGAAATCGGCTCTTTGTATGAAAAGAATATTCCGGACGTGCCTGACGACTACGGCAGTATCCGGATTCCTGTTGACAATCTTCTTCTCTTTGCAGACCTTGACGGCAGGCATTCGGCCAAGACCAGAAGTTCGGGAGAAAACTGCGAGACAGTAAGTCTCGAATCCCTCCTGGACAGAAATGCCGCGACTCAGATTACCTTTAAATCC
>URDD01000029.1 GCA_900546395.1 uncultured Bacteroidales bacterium
CACATTGATTTTAAATTACTCATTATATTTTCAATGGAAATATATCCGTTATTCTGAGCCAGATCATTTGTTCCGGCAAGGATAACAACATATTTGGGATGATGGCTGATTACGTCCTGACGGAATCTTACCAGCATTTCAGATGTGGTCTGTCCGGATATTCCGCGACACAGGAAATTGTTGTCATGGAAAAAGTCTGCATCGTTGTCATCCCAGCAGTCAGTGATGGAATCACCCATGAATACAGCCTTAGGAGAAGATATAACTTCTGAATTTTCTTTGGCATACCTGCCAAACTGAGCCCAGTCTTTAGGACCGTTCTGTGCTGATGCCGCAATGCCTGTTAATAACATTGCTGCAATAAGAATTTGTCTGTTCATTGTCAAAAAGTCTTTTAATGTTATTAGATACGGCAAAAGATAGTGATTTTTTGTGAGTTTTATTGAATTTATCTGAATATTTTAAAATTTGGCGCAGAAAATGCAGCAAGCGGACGGAAATATTAAAGGTCTAATAATGAACAAACCGATAATCTATCAGATACTGCCCAGACTTTGAGGAAACAATACAGAAAAACTTCAGAAAAGAGGCTCGCTCGAGCAGAACGGTACGGGAAAATTCAATGATATCGACAGCAAGACGCTGGAATACATCAAGTGGCTGGGATGCAGCCATGTTTGGTTTACCGGCGTAATCAGACATGCTACCAAAAGCAATACCTGCGGTTGTCTGCCTTCTCATCCGCAAATTGTAAAAGGAGAAGCAGGATCTCCATTTTCAATAGAAAATTACTATGATGTCAATCCATATCTGGCAACAGAGCCGGAGCGCAGGATGGCTGAGTTTGAGGAACTCATTGAAAGGACTCATAATGCCGGCCTGAAAGTGATTATAGATTTTGTTCCCAACCATGTATCACGGGATTATGGAACAGTATCTGCGGAAAGCAGCAATTCAGACGGCATGTCCGGATTCACATGTCTCGGTGCCTCTGATGATTCTTCCCGTCACTGGCATACGGAAAATGACTTCTTTTATTATCCTGACGAGACATTGAGACTTCCCAATCAGGATCTTTATATTTCTGAATGCAAATCATTGTGGGAAAGGGATTTTGCACGTGAATACAGAGTGATTCCAGCATGGTTGGCAGATAAGTGCAGGATTTTTTGTGCGGAAGCGGAAAGAACAGAAGAGGAATACAGGGAGTTTCTTTCCGGATATGAATCAATTCTTCATTTATTTGTAGAGAAGCCTGCAAAAGCTACGGGAAACAACTGTTACAGGCCAGACCCAAGCTTGAATGATTGGTATGAAACCATTAAAATCAATTATACTGACGAGCTTTGCGGTACCTGGGAGAAAATGTACAGGATAGTGCAATATTGGGCCTCAAAAGGTGTGGACGGCTTCAGGTGCGATATGGTAGAGCTTGTTCCGGAGTCATTTTTCAAATGGATGATCAAAAGGATAAAGAGCGAGTTCCCGGATGTGATATTTATAGCGGAAGTATATAAAAAAGACTTGTATCGCAAATATATACGCGAAGTGGGATTTGACATTTTGTACGACAAGTCGGGACTTTATGATACACTGCGTGCCATTGTGGAGAAGAATGTAAGTAACGATGGCATGCCAGTGGAACTTTGGCAGTCAGCGACAGGCATTACGCGTAACTGGCAGTTCCTTGGAGATTTGCAGCCTTATATGCTGGAATTTCTTGAAAACCATGATGAACAGAGGTTCGCTTCTGATTTTTTTGGAAAGGACGCACGGAATTCTTTCGCGGCACTTTACGTTTCACTGTTCCTGAACAGGGCTCCGTTCATGCTGTATTTCGGAGAGGAAATGGGGGAGAGAGGAATGGATGAGGAAGGGTTCAGCGGCAAAGACGGCAGAACTACCATTTTCGACTGGTGGAGTATAGGTTCCGTAAGGGCCTTGAGAAAGATGATTGCAGACGGCAGCTATAAAGACGCTGCAGTATCGCCGGAGCCGGGAAAATCTGCATCCTTGGATGTATTCAGGCGTTACAGTGAAGCGCTGAAGTTTGCGGCAGAAGATCCTGCCGTCCGTTATGGGACAGTATATGACCTATGCTACTGTAACTATTCATCAGACGGATTTGACAAGGACAGGCATTTTGCCTGGCTTCGTGATCATGAGGACGAAACACTTCTTTTTGTATCTAATTTTTCCAATATGGAGGCCAATATAGACCTGATGATTCCGGAACATGCATTTGAATGGCTTGGCATGGAGATGACTCAAGATCTTAATCCTCAAAAACATATTAAAGTAAAGATCCCTCCGATGGATGGTATTTGGATGAAATTGTGTCAGTAAACTAAATAGACTGGATACAAGAAATAATTGTTTGTCCTGCAAATTTCAATTTGAAATTTGCAGGACAAATCTTTTTATAATTTTCAAGAGGTGTTCAGGGAAGCGGAAAATAATCTATAATTTATTCGCTATAAGTTTGCTTTAAATATATAGTATAATGTATTTTCAGAATAATTATATATTTGCACCGCTGTTGGAATATGTCAGATTTCTATCAAAATCAGATCAGGCACTTTCTTGCAACAACAGCCATTGTTTATTTATGGTTAGTAGCGTAAAAAAGAAGGCAATAGCAGCAGCTGTGCTTTTTACACTTCCTTTGTTGTCTCATACTGCGTATGCAGACTGCGTGGAGCATTCTGCTTCATCTGTGCAGGACAATATCCGGTCCCGGTCGGTAGAGAAAGAATTTGTAAAGGGGAGAGTCGTCTCAGATGACGGAGAACCCCTTGCCGGTGTAATGGTATATATAAAAGGGTCTGCAAGCGGTGTATCGACAGATCTTGACGGAAATTACAGGATTCAGGCTCCGGCTGAAGGGACGACATATACTTTGGTATTCCACTACATCGGCATGCAGCCGGAAGAAGTAATCGTGGGAAAGCAGAGAATACTTGATGTAACACTTCTCCAGGACAATGAGTTGGAAGGTTCGATGATTGTAGGGGCGTACGGGACAAGGCAGAGCAGGGAAGATCTCGTAGGTTCTGCATTTCAGGTAAATTCCGAACAGTTGAAGGACAAGCCAAAGACAAGGGTCGATAATCTTCTGGAAGGACTGGTTCCGGGAATGAAAATAGAACCGAATACAGATGCGGCAGGTTCTGTAAGACCGCGATATGAAACGCGTATAAGGGGAGAGGCTTCTCTTAATGCATCCAATGAGCCGCTTTGGATTATAGACGGAGTGCCTGTATATACAGGAGGTACTACCAATATTGTTCCCGGAATGCCAAGTACTGTATCGCCGCTTTCATATCTTGATCCTAATGACATTGAGTCCATTACAGTTCTGAAGGATGCCGATCAGGTTACTATCTACGGAGCCAACGGTTCTAACGGTGTAATCCTTATTACGACAAAGTCCGGTTCACGCAATGTCCCTCTTAATGTCTCTGCTACAGTTAATTTCGGAGTTTCCGCAATTGACAGGAGTACAATGCTTAAAGTAATGGATGCCTCTCAATATCTGGAGGTGGCAAAGGAAGCCTGGACAAATGCAGGCAATAAACCATCGTCTTTTCCTTATCAGGACAATGAATACAATTCATACAGCACTACATCTACAGACTGGGCTGACGAATATCTGGGGCTCGGGTCAAACCTGTATGCAAACGTAACCCTTTCAAGCGGGACGGAAAAAGTCACGACCCAGGTTGCAGGCTCTTATTACAGGGAAAGTGACATCGTAAGGAAAAACACACAGCAGAGGTTTACATTCAGGGCAAGAAACAATTTCAAACTGGCAGACTGGCTGGATTTTGATTCCATACTCTCGGCCTCACTTAATGACAACAATATGTTTAACCTGGGGAAAGAGTATCTCGATACCCCGCCTATATTCGAGCCATATCTGCCTGACGGCTCTTACAGGCTTAAAAACATGATATATGACAACACCGGCTTCAAGTATAAATGGTTTACAAAGAACAAGATTCCTGACAGAAAAGAGTCTGACGACAGGCAGAAATCACTCAAGACGTCAGCAAATTTCTCGCTCAATGCCAGGATTGTCAAAGGTCTTACTGTCACTGCGCAATATTCAATAGATTATACCCACAGCCACCATGACCAGTATTCTTCCAGATTGACAATTTCCGGAATTGACACTTCAGGCGAGCCAGTCGGCTATTCAAGGAGGAATGATGCCTCTTACATTACATGGACCAATGTTGACAGGATTAATTTTGACAGGAAATTCGGAAAGCATTCTGTCAATGCGTATGCCGGTCTTGAGCTTCATCAGCAGAAAAACAAATATCTGAGTGCGTCAGGGCACGGATTTATAAATGATGCGATAAAAGAGCTGGAGTATGCCAATGAGAATACTATAATTGCCGGAAGCAATACAATGATTGACAGGACTATGTCCTACTTTGTCAGGGGGGCATATTCCTATGATTCAAGGTACTATGCTTCTGTCAATTACAGAAGAGACGGAAACTCAAATTTCGGCACGTATGCCAGGTGGTCTGATTTCTGGTCTGCCGGACTTTCCTGGAATATCCACAAAGAAGCTTTTTTTAAAAGCAATACTGTCAGTATGCTGAAAATCAAGGCTTCGTATGGTACCAGCGGAAATTCCAGGGTCGATGCATCACAGGCGACAGGTACATACAAGTATGGCAGTTCCCTGTCTTATGGGGGATCATCCGGAGCTGTTATCGGCTCTGTCCCCAATCCGGGGCTTAGCTGGGAAACTACAAGGATGATAAATGCAGGAGTCAGGATAGAACTTAAGGATTACCTTGCTGTAGAACTTGAATATTATAACAATTATACAAAAGACCTGCTGAGCAAGATATATGTATCCAGGACCATTTCTCCTGACAGGGTTTATGCCAATGTCGGGGAAATCAGCAATCAGGGAGTCGAGCTCGACATCACAAGTACAAATATCCGAAGAGGAGGTTTTGAATGGACGACTTCATTCAATATCGCGCATAACAGGAACAGGATTACCAGACTTTATGGAGGTAATTCTACAAGTTTCGGTTCTGTAATATGGATGGAGGGATATGATGCCAATACCTGGTATCTTATAGAGTGGGCCGGAGTGGACCCCTCGGACGGTATGCCAATGTGGTATGACAAGGAAGGTAATTTGACCAAGACTTATGATCCGACAAACAGGAAGCCAGGCAAGAATTCCACCCCGATTGTCTTCGGCGGTCTGATAAACACTTTCAGATATATGAACTGGTCCCTGTCTTTCCAGATAAACTACAATATAGGAGGATATACCCTTCCTACTTACGCAAGCGTCTATTATGCAGACGGGTATGATATAATATCAGGAAATCAGGCAGTCGAGGTCTATTATAACAGATGGAAAACACCGGGACAGCCTGCCTCTTTCCCGAAGGTATCGCAAGCCAGTACCAAGTCAGGAATGAATTCTACAAGATTTTTGTATGACAAGACTTATTTCCAGCTTTCAAATCTGGTCCTTTCATATTCATTCCCGGAAAAACTTATAAGGCGCAGCAAACTGGACGGAGTATCAGTTTCACTGATTGCAGACAATCTTTATCTTCTGACACCTGACCAGAAAAGGGGATTCAACTCTTACAAGACACTCAAAAACGCTTATCCTGAAAGCAGGACTTTCACTTTGAGTTTCAACATTAAGTTCTGACAAATGATAAATCGAATCAAATAACCAGTATCCGATGATTAAAAGAGTTTTATGTAATATACTTGCCTCTGCCGGTGCACTTTTGTGTTTTCATGGGTGTAATTTTCTGACTGTTGAGCAGATAGGGAAAAGCGATATAGAATCATTCTTTACAGATGTACATTCGCTTGAAGCTGCAGTGAACGGAGCGTATAATCTGACATACAAATACTATGACTGGTATTTCATACTGTATGCAGAAGTTGCCGGTGATATGGTAGAATATTCTTCCACAAACAGCACAATGCGGCAGCAGTATGACTTCATTTCATCCGAGTCCGAAGAGACTACGCCAGTGGGATATCTTTGGAGATCAGGGTATGAGATAATAAACAATGCCAATATGATTATACAGTACGGACCCGGCATTGCAGCAAAATATCCTGCCCAGAAAGACAGGATAAACAATGCTGTGGCCCAGGCCTATTTCCTAAGGGCACTGCTTACTCTGGACATATCGTTATGCTACTCGCAGCATTATACATATACGTCAGATGCAGGACATGACGGAGCCGTGGTGATGAAGAGGCAGCCAGAGGTGACGGCCAAGCTTATGAGAAGCACTGTGAAAGAGACTTATAACAGTATTATCGAAGATATCATTACTGCAAAGAATCTCTTTTCCGGAAATTATACTTTGAATGTTAACTATGCCTCGCCTATAGCCTGCGATGCCCTTTTAGCCAGAGTATGTCTTTATATGGAGGATTACAGAAAGGCCTATGACTATGCCGGAGGTGTCATTACCTCATCCGGACTTTCGCTGACTCCACGTGAAAAATATGAAGATATGTTCTGCAGTTTTAAAGAAAACGGCCCGGAAGCAATCCTGCGCCTTAACGGATATTCGCTCTCTGCTACTCTGAACGGCCAGTTCATATATAATTCTCCGAAGATGTATGTCTCTGCAAAACTTGCGGGAGTCTTCAAATCTTCAACTCCCGAGGGAATGTCAGATGTAAGGGAAAGGCTGACCAGGTACAAAAGTGATACCCTTGAGGTAGGCAATGTCTGTATGAAATATACCATCACAGATGCTGATGCAGACAAGGACAGGCATTATGACCCATTCATCCTGCGGCTTTCGGAAATGTATCTTGTCAGAGCTGAATCTGCATGTGCCCTGGGTATGCCTGACCAGGCATCCAGTGATATTGCCGAACTTCGAGCCCGGGCATACGGCATTCCGAAAGATAAGGTAAGCATTTCCTATTCTACTTTAAATGAGCTTTCGGAGATAGTAGCAGAAGAAAGAGTAAAGGAGCTATTTCTGGAGGGACACAGGCTTTTCGACATTACAAGGAGAAAAGAAGACCTGAAAAGGGACCCTTCAACCAACTCTTCTGTAAAGGAGATAAAATATCCGGATGACAGATTCATCCTTCCGATACCTCTTACAGAGCTGGATGCGAATCCGGCCCTTCATTCCAACCCAATAAATTCCACCAAACAATGAAAGCCAGATCAGGTATTGTGATTTTTACGGCATCCATGATAATGTTTCTTTCAGGATGCAATGCAAATAAAGCCGAACCGTTCGATACGCCGTTTGTGACATTTTCATATACAAACTCTTCATCCACATCTGTTGATGCCGAGAGCACGTTCGATGCCCAGTATTATATTCATCTTAGCAGCAGAAAACTGGATGGAAATCTGGAAGTGCAGGTGTCTGCCGTACCGGGAAACGGACTTAAAGAAGGGGTTGACTATGAGCTGGTGACAGAGGGAGGGAAGGTTATATTCTATCCGGGAATCTATGATATGCCTTTTAGAATCAAATGGTTGAAAAACAAGATTGACCCGACCCTCGACAATACCCTGACTCTCAGGCTTGAGTCCTGCAATATGGATGGTGTATATCTTGGGATGCCCGGGCCTGCTGAGAAAATGAGGTCAATTTCTATAAATAAATACATATTAGATTAAATTATTGGTTATGAAAAGATTTTTGCTTTTTACCGCAGCCTGTATATTAGCCTTGCAGGGATGCGAGAAAAACGAACCTTCAAAAGAAGAGAAGTCTGTTGCAATGACTTCTTTCGGATTCTATTCGGAGGATAATCCTGGTGTCCTGAATTCAGATGTTATACTTGAAGGCATCTCATCTGCATCTTTGACTGTAAGATTGCCTTTCGGTACTTCAAACGAAGTCTTGAAGACTCTTGTGCCACGTTTCGTTACGACAGCAGGAGCTTCTGTAATTGTCGGTGAGAAGACAGTGGAAAGCGGTAAGACGGCATTGGATTTCTCCAGTCCTGTGGATTTTATTGTAAGTCTTGATGGGACAAATGCATTATATACGGTAACTGTGCTCATCGTTGAGCCTACGACATGGAGGATGGCAGCTGAGAGCCAGTCTCAGATCTATGCAGGTCCTGTTCTTGCGACAAGCCCTTCTGACGGCTCTGTATATATGCTTGCCACATCTGCAGGAGCAGACTCAAAGACAAGGTTCCCTGTTCTTTTCCGATATGATTCAGGTAAGTTTTCGGAAAAGACTGTAGCAGAGTCTGGAGCTAAGAATCTTGCCATGGAGGTTTCCTCTGATGGGGCAGCATACGTTTCATACTATGATTATTCTGCATCTCCGGCGGGACAGACTGTCATGAAAGTATCAGGAGATGCAGTTTCTTCAGTGGGCGCAGCAGGGTCAGTCTATAAGTCCGGTGGAAATACTCTTACTTCAGTGGCTCTTTTCCCTTTTGCTGAAGATAATGTTTGGTATGCCGGATACAATGACTTGGGAAATGCAGGAGTCGCAAGAAGGGCTTTGAATCTTGCTCATTTTACAGGAACAGACTGGGCAAACGGTCAGAATATGCCTGGAAGGAATGCTGAAGACAGGGCTTACAACAATATCGGAAGACTTGCAGGCAAGACTGCATATCTCTGCACTCACAACCAGAATACACACACTGTATCAGTATATAAGTATGAAAACAATGTCTGGTCTGCAGTGTTTGAAAGCATAAAGATATCAAAACTGGACGGCAGTGATGCTGAGATAAATCTCAGGGATATGGATTTCGATGTGGCTTCAAACGGTGACATCTATTTGGCGCTTGCAGCAAACTTCACTTCGGAAACCTACTGTCCGGCAGTTATCAGATATGACATCAAGACAGGAAAACAGACTATAATCGCCGGAGTGCTTTCAAGCGTTGACATTGATTCCGGAAGAAATATAAGTTTATCACTTGATGCCAATGATGTTCCGCATCTGGTATATGAAGGAAATACAGACGGAATCACTTACCTCACATATATCAATGCCAACAGACAGTGGAGTGACCCTGTAGCAATTTCAGCCGGAGCATCTGACGGCTGTGCAATACGTTTTTCCGAAGATGGTACGGGATATATCGCATTCAAGGATGAATCTCCTCTCGCAGACGGAGGTACAAAAGACAGGCTCGTTGTTTTCACTAATTCAGCTGAATAAGCCGGCTTTGCAGTTCAGTATATGATTTCCAGATTTTTGCCAGTGATTTTATGCCTTATACTCTTGTCCGTGGCTGATGCTTCCGGACAGGTTAGGTGTGAAAAGCCTGGCAAAAAATTTAATGTAGCATTTGTCGGAGACCCGCAGGTAAATGACAGTATCGAGTTCGGATATGCCGTAAAATCCGTGTATAAGGAACTCATGTCCAGAAAAGATCTGTCAGCAGCCGTTTTTTCCGGAGATCTGGTCAACGACAATACGGATTTCCTGTATCTGACAAAAGAGGTATTTGATTCTTTGCCATACAGTTGTTTCTCTGTTCCGGGCAACCACGACAGGGATGTATATGGAAAAGGCCAGATAAGGGATTTGCATACATACAGGCGCGCTTTCGGATATACGGACACTACTTTCAACATAGGCAGGGTACAGTTTATACTGATGAACAATGTCAGGCATTCGTCAGAAAGAGAATATGAGGGAGGTTTTACAAAACAGCAGAAAAAGTGGCTGCAATCATCACTTGAAACAGTGCCGCATAGAAGACTCATAGTGCTTGTGACTCATATTCCTGTAAGCCGCTCTTCAGGAGCTGATTCGCTCTTTGCCATCCTGAAAGGATATGAACGTCTGCTGCTTGTTTCAGGCCACATGCATTCAGTAAAAAGACAATATATCCGTCTGGATGACGGGCGGACAGTCCATGAGGTAACAGGCGGTGCGGCTTGCGGAAGCTGGTGGAGGGGAGTAAAGACGGGAGGAATCCCTTATGCATTGCAGAGTTGCGGAGCTCCTAAAGGGTATTTTGTATGCCGGTTTAATGGCAGAGACTATACCCTTGATTACAAGTGTACAGGTAAGTCGGAGGAATCACGCGCTTCAGCTCATATTGTATCCGGAAGGCTTCTGCTTAATGTCTTCGGTGGTGCTGAAGATACCGATGGTATAGCGGCAAGGGTAAAAGTAAGGACAGTTATGCAGGACGGTTCCAAAGGACGCAGTTACAAGTGCAGTCAGGTAGCAGAGACTGCTCCTGAAGTACTTGAAGTCATTGCTTTCAATTCCAAGCTGTCACTGGAAGAAAAACGGCGCAGGAAATCAGATATCATACCTTTGAGAAGAGTCCCCTCACCGCATTTGTGGGAAGCCCCGGAACCTTTAGCTGCTGAGTGTAATGAAATGGAAAATCCTGTCCTTGAAGTCAGGTACAAGGACAGGAATATGAAATTCAAGTGTCAGATTCCGGCAACGGCCCTTGAAGAATTGCGGTCAATGTAGGCCGCAATTTCTTTTTCTGTTTTGTAGAGTTTTACAAAATGCCCTTCTGCAATGCACTCCAGAGACCTGATTTTTTCAGAATTGATCATTCCGCTGCCAGTGACTGTATTTACAGTAAGGTAGCCGACGCCAAGAGATGTAATGTTCTGGAAGAAATGTGTTCCCTGGCTCGGTTCTATCTGGAATCCGGGAATGCCGCATTCGACTATCATTTTTGCTTCTGATATGTCACTCCACTCTATCGGAATGCCAAGCCATGGGTCTGATGAACCCCATCTTCCAGGGCCTATAAGCAGATAATTCCCTTCAGTGGCTTTTACAGATGCATTCATTTTCGCTATTTCTGCAGCCATTTCCCTTGTACACGCGCTGTCGAATCCTTCCGGATCCACATACATTATGTATTTCATTCCTGATATCCGCCCCGAACCCAAAGCCTTTTCTGAACGTACAATCACTTCGTCCATATTTTCCTGAGCTTGTTCCACTGTTATTTCAGAATCTTCTCCGTATGCACCGGCAGGTCTTACCTGCAGCAGTTTCAGCACTATTCCTGAGCCTTTTGAATCCGGGATGACATCTGCAGCAAACTCAAGTTCGATATCGCACATAAGTTCCTTTTTACAGATGAGCATAAGTTCCGACATAATCATGGCAAGTGGGAATCTCCCGTATTTCAGAATACTGTCAAATGTAATTATTCTGGGTCCTGAAGAATTAGTGCCAGGAACTATCCGTTGGTCAGCGGTACTGAATGTAGAGGCGACAAGTTCCGGATAATCGAAGTCTTTCAATATGTCCGATACCGGAAATCTGACGAGATTTATGCTGTCATCCTTGGATATCTTGAATGCTCCCGGCTTCATGTCAAGGACATACATTTCTTTCTGTGTATCGCGAAGGGCAAGGCCGGGGTCGGAAAGTTGCAGTATTTTTTTCGGAAAGCGCGGGTCAAACCTGAGTGTATGCCCTCCATCGACTACAGTCTTGCCAAGTCCGAATGCGAGGTTTACAATGCCGTCTTCAGGCTTTTCGCTTCCTATGGGGTAATAATTGACAGATCTTGCCACACCTGAAAGCATCGGATAATAATAGCCGTTATGTTGCGTTCCGCAAATGCTTTGTATAACTATACCCATCTTCTCTTCACTTATAAGGTTGCCGGTAGTATGGATATAAGCTCTGCTGCCTGCAAAAAATACTGAAGCATATACACTCTTTATCGCTTTTCCAAGGAGTCGTAAAGTCTGGTCCTTGTTTTCAGCCACAGGTATCATATATGTGGAATAGACCCCGGCAAAAGGCTGGTAGTTACTGTCTTCCAGTTTAGAACTGGACCTTATTGCAAGAGGACTTGATACCGTGGCAACGTAGGCCCTGAGTTCCTCCACAAGTTTTTCAGGCAGTCTTGAAGCTACAAATTCCGCTAATATGTCATCGTCTGATAAATCAGAGTCTATGACATACTGAAGCCCGTTATCTATTATGAATTCATCATAATAATCTGTCGCAACCACCATGGTCCTCGGAATCGAGACCTTGACCCCCGGATATCTGTCATCCAGCTGGTACTTCTGAATCAGGCTGTTAAGGAATGCCAGACCTCTGGCTTTTCCTCCTAATGATCCTTCTCCTGCGCGAGCAAACCAGATATATTTTTCATACAAATCCTTGTCGAAGTGTGCAATAATTCCTCTGCCTGTAAGGGCATGATAATCATGTATCTCCTGTGACACATAGCTTCTTAAGGCATCTGTAGTGGCAAAATGGCTTTCCCTTACCTGTCTGAAGCGATAGGCTAACGTGAACAGTCCCCTGGCAAAAAACCATTTCGAAAGCATGTTCTTCGAGGTATTGTAGAGAAGGACGTCGTCCGGGATTGTCTTAATATATTTTTCCAGGTCTTTAAGGTTTGAAGCACGCCCGTACTCGTTTCGTCCGGAATCTCTGAACACGAAATCCCCGAAGCAGAACTCATCTTTTATATACTCGGAAAGCTGAAGGAAAAGAGTCTTGGAATATTTTTTCAGGAAGCCGGCACCGAGGCTGCGAGCTGTTTCTGCATAACTTTCCTGTGAAGACTGCAAAAGGACAGGCATTGTCGGATCATCTGCTTTGATGAGTTTTACCAAATCCAGTCCTGCATCTTTCTTTTCTGCCATCGGAGAGTCGTTTTTGCTTAATACGAATCCGACGTCAGAGATGACTCCTAAAAGGTTTGATTTATATTTCCCGTACAGGCTTACCGCATCTTCATAGTTTGTTGCAAGAAGGATTTTAGGTCTTGAGCGTTTCCTGAATTTGCGCTGCCTGCCGTTCAGGGTCTCTTTTAGAAATTCAGA
This sequence comes from uncultured Bacteroidales bacterium, assembly GCA_900546395.1. Taxonomy (GTDB): domain Bacteria; phylum Bacteroidota; class Bacteroidia; order Bacteroidales; family UBA932; genus Cryptobacteroides. The sequence goes on from URDD01000029.1 coordinate 12,809, forward strand.
ACTTTGCCGCAGGATAAGTCTGTATAGCTCCGGTAGGTATGTAGAGTAGTACCGCACTGAGTCTTCTACCAGCAAAATAGCTTGCACTCCCACTTTCAGTATATCATTTTCCGCATTCTGAGTATCTTCGAAAAGCTTGACAATCGCCACTATCAGATCTGCATTTCCATGCCAGCTGAAGATGAAGTCTATGGCTGACATATCCTGAAGCATCAGACGCCTGTATATTTCTTTAGAGAAGTGAGTCAGAAGAACAAACGGTATCCTGACGTTCTCCTCCTTGAGTCTTGAAGCAAGGGAAAATACACCTCCATCACCTGCATTATACATACAGATAATCATGTCCAACTCGCTGTCATTCTTGATTATACTGTATGCTTTTTCAGATGAGTCAGCCCATACGAACTTCGGCGGGTTACTCAGGTTCAGGTCAATATACTCTTCATAAATCCTGGTCTCTATCTGACCGTCTTCTTCCAGAATGAAAGCATCATAGTTGGAGCAAATCATAAGGATTTTGCCTACCCGGTGTCTTATAAGAGACTCATAGTCTGTGTTTCTCAGGCTTTTCAGACTTACTGGTTCTACTGTATTCATAGTGTAAATGTGGCAATTGGAGGCGTTCTGTTTAAATATTTAAGATATTCAGGAATTTACCTTTGCCGGTACATGCGGCGTCGGAATTCGGCTACGGTAACAGCTGCAGCTACTGCTGCATTAAGAGACTCGGAGCCTGTATCACCTGCAGGATACGGTGGAATGTAAAGTCTGTCAGACACATTTTCTGCTACCGTGGCGGAAATGCCTTCGGATTCGTTGCCTATGATTATGACAGAAGCTGTATTCTCGCCAGTTTCGAGTTCTCTTTCATATATATTGCGTCCGTCAAGAAATGTTCCATAGACCTTACCGCCAGACGAACATACAGATGCTGCAAGAGACGGAATGTCAGCGTATTGGAAGCGTACTCTGAATATTGCCCCCATTGTTGCCTGTACTGTTTTCGGGTTGAAGATGTCAACAGTATCTCCGGAAGCGAAAACAGCGTCCACCCCGAACCAGTCTGCAATACGCAGTACAGTGCCGAGATTTCCGGGATCTCTCATTGAATCCAGTGCCAGATATAGCCCGCAAGGGAGATTTTTGGCCTTAGGTGCATCAAGGAACATATTTTCCGGTTTCCTTACGACTGCAAGGACCGGAGACGGAGATGCAAGAGAGCTTATTTTGGACATTACGTCCTGCCCTATATCCTCGATTCTGTATATGTTCTCTACTTTAAAGGAAGAAGACAGTGCCTCCGACACCATCTTCTCGCCTTCTACTATGAAAAGCCCCGTCTGGTCCCTGAACTTTTTCATTGCCAGAGAGCGGAGCCGTTTGATTTCGTTGTTTGATATGCCTGACATAAGTCTTGTATATAAACCTTATGTTAGTGTTGATAATCGGTAATCTCCTAATAACCAAGAATTTTCAGCATTGACTTGTATGTCTGCTCCTTGCTGAACAGTTTTGTGGTGTAGTCACCGTTTTCATCCTTGTCGATGATGATATGTTTTGGAGCAGGCTGAAGACAGTGCTGTATTCCTCCATATCCGGATATAGACTCCTGATAGGCTCCCGTATGGAAAAATCCGATATAAAGCGGATCGCTGCGGTCTTCCATAATAGGCAGGAAGATAGCATTGGCATGGGAGTCTGCATTGTAATAGTCCTGGCTGTCACATGTAAGTCCTCCAAGGAAGACTCTCTGATACTTTTCGTTCCATTTGTTTATAGGAAGAAGAATAAACCTCTGTTTGATACCCCAGGTATCAGGAAGGGTAGTCATGAATGAATTGTCTATCATATACCAGCGCTCCCTGTCATTCTGCTGCTTGATATCAAGTATCTGGAAAATCGTTGCACCGGACTCTCCTACAGTGAAGCTGCCGAATTCAGTGAAGATATTCGGCTCTGCAACTCCGCGTGCGTTACACATCGCCTTGATCTGCGAGATTATTTCTTCTGCCATATACTCGTAGTCAAAATCCATGGCGAGAGAATTCTTGATAGGGAAGCCTCCACCTATATTGAGGGAGTCAAGTTCAGGGCAAATCATCTTCAAGTCGCAATATACGCTGACACATTTGGCCAGCTCGTTCCAGTAATATGCCGTATCCCTGATACCTGTATTAATGAAGAAATGCAGCATCTTGAGATGGAACTTGCTTTTCTTGCTTATCAGGTTCTCGTAGAAAGGCAGTATGTCGCTGTAACGAATCCCAAGTCTTGAAGTATAGAACTCGAAATTAGGTTCCTCTTCAGATGCTATGCGGATACCAAGGTTTATAGGTCCCTGTACAAGGGCGTCAAGATCCTGCAGTTCATGCATATTGTCCAGGACAGGTATTATATTGTGCCAGCCGGAATTGGCGAAGTTCGCAATATTTTCTATGTATGCAGGTTTTTTGAAGCCGTTGCATACTATATAAAGGTTCTTATCGACAGCGCCTTCTGCCTCAAGTGCTTCTATAAGGTTAAGGTCAAAAGCCGACGATGTCTCTATATGTATGTCATTTTTGAGGGCTTCCTTGAGAATAAATTCAAAATGAGAACTTTTCGTACAGTAGCAATAATTGTATTTTCCTTTATAATCAGCCTTGGCCATCGCTACATTGAACATCCTTTTCGCCCTTTGTATCTGAGATGAAATTTTCGGAAGGTATGTTATTTTCAACGGAGTTCCGTACTGGTTGATTATATCCATCATATTGATGTCGTGAAACAGCAGTTCGTCATCTTCTACTCTGAACTCGTCCTGAGGAAATTCAAAAGTCTGCTCAATCAAATCGATGTACTTGTTCTTCATTTTTACGATGTAATTAATCTACATTAAACAAAAATCAACTATCCGACTTAGTCGGATCTGTAAAAATATCCGCAAATATAATCTTTTATCAGATAAGATATATTACAATTGAGAATATTTGCAGGAAAAATATTGAGATTAAAATTAATTAAGATAACTTTGTAAGTTCAGATTTACAGGGATGAGGATTGTAAAACGAATTTTTTCCATTGTCATTGCTGCCGCGGCTATCGTGTCCTGCAGCACTACGCGTGTACTCCCTGACGGGCAGTACAGGCTTCAGAAAAATACAGTTGAAGTCACCAATGACAGGAAATTCAATTCAAGAAGCATAGAGCCGTATCTCAAGCAGAAGCCAAATGCATCCTTTCTTGGCTGGAATCCTTTCCTTAATCTATATAATATGTCAAATGGGAAGGGAAGGGGGTGGGACAAATTTGTCCATAAGGTCGGCGTGGCTCCTGTCGTATATGATCCTGATCTGGTCGAAAGTTCTGTGGAAAATGTCAAAAGCCATCTTGAATATCTCGGATACTATGATTCCAAAGTGTCAGGTACTGTTTCAGTAAAGAAACGGAGAGTCAGTGTAAAATACGAGGTAGAGCTTGGCAAGCAGTTTCCCATTAAGGATATACATATCTCTCTTCCTGAAGGTGAACTGGCAGAGGAATTTTTGCGTGATACGGCAAATATGACTGTAGTGAAGGGTTCTGTTCTTTCTGAGCAGGCGCTGGAAAAGGAAAGTGAAAGATCCAGCAAATATTTGAGAAACTGCGGGTTCTACGGATTTTCAAAATACTATTATTATTTTGAGGCTGATACCCTGACATCTCCAGATTCGGCAATTCTTGAAATGAGCATCAGGAACTATACGAGGAACGAAACGGAAAAAGATGCCAGGCCAATAGAGAAATTTCATATTGGAGAGGTGAGTATAAACCATCCTAAAAGTTTGAAAATCAGGGAAAAGATATTGCAGAACCTAAATACTATCATACCTGGGGAGATATATAGTGAAGATAATGTCAGTAATACATATTCCAGACTTTCCTCTCTGAATGTATTCAGTGGAGTAAATGTAGAAATGAACCAGAAAGGCGGCAATATAGTTGATTGCGACATAAGTCTGACGCAGTCAAAACTCCAGGGAGTCAAACTAAACCTCGAAGCATCGTCAAACTCAAGCGGACTTCTGGGTGTTTCCCCCCAGTTATCGTATTATCATAAAAATATTTTCAGAGGAGGCGAGTGGCTCAACCTCGGCTTTATGGGGAACTTCCAGTTCAAACTTAATGATGACATACGTTCAAACGAGTTCGGAGTTTCTGCCGGAATCAGTTTCCCGAAATTCCTTTTCCTCCCTTACCGTATATTCAAGACCACTGTTCCGAGAACTGAAGTGAATCTGTCTTATAATTACCAGAACCGGCCTGAATATACAAGGAACATACTGTCAACTTCACTGGGGTACAGCGGTAGTGTCAAGTCAAGGCTTTTCTATCAGTTTTATCCTATACAGCTCAATATAGTACGCCTGTTCAATCTGGATGATTCATTTTACAAGACACTGGAGAAGGATCCGTTCATGAAGAATGCATATCAGGACCATTTTGACCTTGGTCTTGGAGTGTCTTTATACTATACTACGAACGCATCCGTAGTCCCCAAGACGTCTTTCTTTTTTACAAGACTGCAACTTGACCTTGCAGGAAACTTGCTAAGAGCGTTCAATCCTTTGATGAAGAAAGATGAAAATGGCTCGGGGATTATATGGAATACGCCTTATTCGCAATATGTGAGGGCAGAGTGGAGTATAGGCAAAACCTGGCAATTTGGCAGAAATAACGGACAGGCTTTGGCTACAAGGTTTCTTGCTGGAGCAGGATATGCATACGGCAACTCAACTGCGCTTCCGTTTGAGAAGCATTTTTATTCCGGTGGCGCCAACAGTCTCAGAGGCTGGCAGGCACGCAGTGTCGGTCCCGGTATAGCACCAAAGGATTCCACCTTTATAATACCCAACCAGACAGGAGATATGAAGCTTGAGGCAAATATAGAATACCGTTTCCGGATTGTATGGAAACTGGAAGGCGCAGCATTTGTTGATGCCGGCAATGTCTGGACTCTGAGAGACACAGGGACAGCAATGAGCGACATGTCGCTACTGACTCTCAGAAATCTCGGTAAAAGTATTGCAATGAACTGGGGTATAGGTCTCCGCCTGGATTTGAACTTCCTGCTTTTGAGGGTGGATATGGGTATGAGACTGCATGATCCAGCCAGAAGTGGCAACTCTTGGGTGAGCCCGCAGTACTGGTTTAAACGGGACGGATATGCCATACATTTCGGTGTGGGATATCCGTTCTGACACCATCGTTGCAGGATATCCGTTCATCTGCCATTCCCAGCATTCCTGCAAAGTGGGAATATTTTGTCAATAGTTGTATTTTTTCCAAAGAGATGCAAGTCTGCCCCTCATTTCACATTCTTTCCTGTTGTCGGCAGGTTCGTACAGTTTTGTTTCTGCCAGGTCTGAAGGCATAAATTCCAGGTCGGCGAAATTGCCGGGGAAATCGTGGGCGTACTTGTACCCGTCTCCATAACCGAGTTCATCCATAAGCTTTGTGGGAGCATTTCGCAGGTAAAGGGGAACCGAAGAGGTCTGCGTATTCGCCGCAAGTTCCATAGCCCGGTTTATAGCAGTATATGCAGAATTGCTCTTAGGGGAACAAGCAAGATAAATCGTGGCCTCAGCCAATGGTATCCTTGCTTCAGGCATGCCAATGTTGTGGACTGTCTGGAAGCAGGCATTGGCAAGCAGAAGTGCGTTAGGGTTTGCAAGCCCGATATCTTCTGATGCCAGTATGCAAAGTCTTCTGGCAATGAAGAGAGGGTCCTCTCCACCGGTCAGCATCCTTGCCAGATAATATACAGCTGCATTGGGGTCAGACCCTCTGACACTTTTTATGAATGCCGATATGATGTCATAATGCATTTCTCCGCTCTTGTCATATACTGCCATGTTTTCCTGAAGACAGGAAGATACTGTTTTATTGTTAATGACGAGGGGGTTGACTCCAGGATTGGCTCCGGTGACAATCTCCAGTATATTGAGCAATTTTCTTGCATCCCCTCCGGAAAATCTGAAAAGAGCTTCCGTTTCCTCGATGTGTATATCCATTCCCTTGAGAAGGACATCTTCATGCAGAGCCCTGTCAAGAAGTTCTTTCAAATCATCTGTATCCAGACTTTTCAGCACAAAGACCTGACATCTGGACAGAAGGGGAGTGTTTACTTCAAAAGACGGATTCTCAGTAGTTGCTCCTATCAGCACTACGGTTCCGTCTTCCACGGCTCCGAGCAGGGCATCTTGCTGTGATTTGTTGAACCTGTGGATTTCATCTATGAAAAGAACTGGTGAAGTACCGGATGAAAAAATCGAGCCGGTGCGGGCTTTCTCAATGACTTCACGTACTTCCTTTACTCCTGAACTTACAGCTGAAAGTGTGTAGAATTCGCGACCCATGTTCTGGGCGACAATTCTTGCCAGTGTAGTTTTGCCGACGCCGGGCGGCCCCCAAAGGATAAAAGATGATAGATTGCCTGTCTCAATCATATTCCTCAGTACTCCTCCTTTGCCAACAAGGTGCTTTTGTCCGACATAGCCATCAAGATTTTGTGGTCGCATTCTTTCCGGTAGTGGAGGTAGCATGTGGCTGCGTCCTATAGCGTCATTATCAATCATATTTTATCAAATTATTGTAAACAAATATAAGAAGCTGTTTAAAAAGTTTGGCATTATAATGCTATTGTGTGCCTCTTCCGGAAGACTTCCTGTATCCGAATGGCGCGTCAAATTTAGCAAATTTTCAGCCAGGGCTTTCCTCCCCGCATTATTTTTGCTAAATTCGCACTCGGAAAAATCAAACGGTAAAAGAATTGAAGGATGTGCGGAGGAAAAGTTTCGCAAGTGCTGCACAGATCTTCGAATATCTATAAATCAAATCACTTGCGAACCTAGGGACGATGATTGACAAGAAGACAAAAATAATCTGCACAGTGTCAGATATGAACTGTGAAACAGATTTTATCCGCAAACTGTATGAAAGCGGAATGAATGTAGTGAGAATCAATTCTGCTCACGCAAGTTTGGAAGGTGCGCAAAAAATAGTTGACAATGTCAGAAGCGTTTCAGACAAGATAGCCATCCTTGTGGATACCAAGGGGCCGGAAGTCAGGCTGACAGCAATGGAGTCATCTGTAGGGTTTGTAGTGAAGGAAGGAGACTGGATAGAAATACATAACGGACCGGACAAATTCTGTACGCCAAGGGTGCTCTACACTACCTGCCCGGAGTTTGTCTGCGATGTTCCTGTCGGTGCGCATGTACTGATAGATGACGGATCCGTAGATCTTTTTGTAACAGGAAAGGAAAACAACAAGCTTCTGTGTGAGGTTCAGAATAGCGGAGTCATCAAAGGCAAAAAGAGTGTGAATGTGCCTAATGTGCATATTTCGCTGCCTGCACTTACAGAGAAAGACAAGACATTCGTAAAATGGGCCATTGATTCCAACATTGATTTTATTGCCCATTCATTTGTCCGGGGAAAGGAGGATCTTCTGGAAATTCAGGAGATACTTGAACAGAATAACAGCCACCTTAAAATCATTTCTAAAATCGAGAACCAGCAGGGTATAGACAACCTGTATGAGATATTGAGCTACTGCTATGGTGTGATGGTGGCCAGAGGCGATCTTGGAGTAGAGATTCCTGCCGAGAAAATCCCTCTTTTGCAGAAACAGATAATACAGATGTGCCGCTCAAGGAAAAAGCCGGTTATTATAGCTACACAGATGTTGCACAGCATGATAGAGAATCCGCGTCCGACCAGAGCTGAGGTTACCGATATTGCAAATGCAATTTTTGAAAGCACTGATGCGATTATGCTTAGCGGAGAGACTGCAAGCGGAAAGTATCCGGTCGAGGCAGTAAGGACAATGAACAGGATTGCAAAGGAAGCGGAGAAAGCCATGGATATTTCCCTTGAACTCTCTCTTGATAAAGTGAAAAAGCCGATAGCGGCAGTCCTGGCCAAGAATCTTGTTGAAGCGACCAGAGATCTTCCTGTCAAGGCTCTGATTTTTGATACCTGGACTGGAAGAACCGGAAGGTATCTGGCCGAATTCCGCCCGAAAGTGCCTATTTTTGCCATGTGCTACAATGACTATACTATGCGCGAGCTTGCCCTTTCATACGATATTTATTGTTACAAGTTTGATGTACAGAAGAGCAAGGAAGACTTTGTGGAAAATGCAGTGAAAATGCTTCAGGAAGACAGCAGACTGCAAAAGGGTGATCTGGTAGGATTCATAGGAGGAAGCTTCAACGATGAGCTCGGAGCTACATATATGGAATTCAAATATGTCTGACAATGGAGATTTACACTAGAGAAGCAAGGAAAGAAGATTCGGGAGATATAGCCAGACTGTTTCTGATGGCATGGCCGGTAGAAGAATTCCTTGCTATGGACCCATCACTTACAGAAGATGGTCTGGCAGAAATCGTTAAAGGGTATGTTGAGTCTGAAAACACAGTCTATAGTTTTAAAAATACGATTGTGGCAGTAGGATCCGGCAATGAGGGAGAAATAATAGCAGGTGCGATTAACGGTTATGATGGAAAGCTTTACCAGGAATTGAAGAAGCCTGTTGTGGAGGATTTGCGCAGGCGCTTTCCATTTGCCCGGAAAGATTATGGAGATGTGACTGAAACAGAAGCCGGAGAATATTATCTGGACTCAATAGGTGTCCGTCAGGACATGCGTTCGCATGGAATAGGGTCAAAACTGTTTGAAGCCATTCTTTCAAAGGCTCGGTCAGAAGGTCACGGAACTGTAGGCCTTATCGTGGATATAGACAAGCCTAAGGCTGAAGCGCTTTATGTCAGACTAGGATTCCGTCACGTGGGTTACAGGGATTTTATGGGGCATACGATGAAGCATATGCAGCTTGAATATTGATCCGACCATTTTATGAAACGATTGTCTGTCATTGTTCTGATTTTCATGTCTGTTGCGGCCTGCTCTTTCTCAGACCAGTGCCTGGCACAGCCAAAATCAGCCGGCGGACAATTTTCATTTAACGGCATTGAACTGTCATATCAGCACAGTGTAGGAGATTCTGTTTTCGTAGATATAAATGCAGGGGTGGATTTTTCAGAACTCCTTGGTGGAAAAGCGTCTGCTCCTGGAGGAAAAGCAAGAATATCATATAACTTCCTGTTTTTCAGAAGGGATTGCGAAAGTGGCAGCCTTTTACTGTATGCGGGGCCTGGAATTGCTTTGGGCTATGTCAGAAACAAGGGGAATTTCGGACCGATGCTGGGGATATGCGGAAGATTCGGCCTTGAGTTCAGATTTGAATCAAGGCCTGTTGTGTTTTCGTTAGATTTGATACCGTTGCTTCCCATACATATGAGGTCGTCAGGCAGAGCATCAAGCCTCGACTTCTTCAGAAACGGATTGCTGCTGTCATTGTCGCCTGTACTTGGAATCAGATACCGCTTTTAAAAGTTATGATAAGAATAGAAAAATCACTTTGTCTGATTATATTCCTATGCCTGTCTTTGACTGCATTTGCCGGAGATATGCAGCGGAGAAGTTTTGCCAGACTGACTTTTGGGGTGGAAGGAAGTTTTGCAGGGACATTTCTGTCATACAGGCACTCGAATTTCATATCAAACTACGGATACAGGATTGACAGAAAGACTTACAGGCACAATTTTCATGGCAACGGAGAGATTTTGCTGCATATAGGCTGCAATATTTCTCCGAGCGTAAATCTTTCATTGTATTCAGGATATAGTGGAGCCTGTAAGGGCGGACGTATATTTCCTCTTGACCTTAGGCTGACGTGGTTCCCTTCGAAGGGGACTGATAAAGACAGATGGTTTGCATTTCTGGATGCCGGTCCTGCGCTGAAAAAGGCTGGAAGAGAGTCAAGTCTGGCAGGTACGGGAAAAATCGGAGGCGGATACAGGATAAGCATTACAAGATCCGTAAAGTTGGATTTTCTGGTATCTTTAAGGCAGGTTTTCATGAAAGACATGATTGTAAAGACCGATATGGCTGAAAACCAATACATAGATGAAAATAGGATAAGAAGGAACAATACTGCATATACAGCTCTGTCTTTAGGTATCGGGATTACATTTTAGCTGTCTGAAGTCATTTCTCGTGTTTTTTGCGGTTATTCGGGAGATTTTACGTAAGTTTGCAAGTTGACTGCCAGTAAAAAGATTTAAATTAAACAAATTAATATATATTTATGGGAAACAAGATTTCAGAGAAAATACGCTATGTGGGAGTGAATGACCACACTAAAGTCATTTTCGAAGGACTTTGGCCTCTGCCTTTCGGAGTAAGCTACAACTCCTATCTTGTCATTGGCGAGAAGATAGCGCTTGTTGATACAGTAGAAGCAGGTTTTGAAAAAGAGTACCTCTCGAATATAAAGGCTGAAATAGGGGAGAGGAAGATAGATTATCTGGTAGTAAACCACATGGAACCCGACCATTCTTCACTTATAGCTTTTATGAGGGAGCAGTATCCGGAAATTCGTATTATTACAAGCGCCAAGGCAGTACCGATGATCAAAGGATATCATGGTGTTACAGATAATGTATATGCTGTCAAGGAAGGTGAGGAAATCAGTCTTGGAGGCGCTACACTCCGTTTCTATATGGCTCCAATGGTCCACTGGCCAGAGACTATGGTTACATATCTGGCAGAGGAAAAGACGTTGTTTTCAGGAGATGCCTTCGGAACTTTCGGAGCCCTCGACGGAGGCGTGACTGATTCACAGGCTCACATGTGCGGATGGCTTGATAAAGCGGAAAACTGCTTTGAAGAGTTCAAGGATGAAATGACAAGATATTATTCAAATATCGTAGGAAAATACGGACAGACAGTGCAGGCTGCACTTAAAAAACTGTCCGGTCTCGAAATCTCCAGGATATGCAGTACGCACGGTCCGGTATGGGAAACACATATACCTGATGTTGTAGGATACTATGACAGACTTAGCAAGTATGAAGCAGAGAAAGGTGTATGTATAGTTTACTGCAGCATGTATGGCAACACGGCAAAAGCAGCAAAAGCTCTTGCCGCAGAGCTGGCTTCCAGAGGTGTAAAATACGCAATCCATAACCTTTGTACCGAAAACCTGTCGTATGCATACCGCGACCTGTTCAAGTATGATACTCTCGCCGTAGGTGCTCCTACTTATAACAATGATATATTTCCGCCTGCATATACCTTTATGTACGGAGTAGGGGCAAGGTTGGTAAAGAACAAGAAATTCTTCGCATTCGGTTCATTTACATGGGCCGGTGTCAGTGTCAAGCTTCTCAATGAAATGGCTGTAAAGCAGGGATTCCAGCTTATTTCAGACGGGCAGTCTTTTGCTCAGGCATATTCTGAGCAGAAGTGCGACATGGCAGCGGTTGCTGATCTGATTGCCGCAGAATAGCGGATATACATGATTCCTGAAAATTAAAATAGAGGTGAATTCAAAAGACATAAGACTTTGAGTTCACCTCTATTTTTTACAAGTATTCCTGTATGCTGCCCTCAATCCTCATTCCGTACCGCCAGAGGGGGCTTTTCCGTACCAAATGCTGTCTGACAGCACTTTCGGGGTTTATATCATCTTGTCCTGCTTCCCAAATGCCTTGTACGGCTGAGGTTGAAGTTGAGACCGAAGTTGAAATTGAGATTCATCTTTTTGTACGGCACTCCAAGTCCCATGCCCTCTATACCAGGTGTAAAATGCGTAGGAATACAATCTGTTCCCAAGAAAAGACCGAATCCAGGAAAACAGAAGTTCAGCAGGGCTCCCCAGGAAGAGCCAAAAGTTGAAATTCCGTAGTTTGTAGAAAACCCGAACCAGTCCACAGGCTCAATGTTTACAGCAAAATGACCTTCTGAAGAAGAATGTTTTCCATATATGCGGGTAGTTGACAGGATTCCGACAGAAAGCTTGCGGTAAAACGGCATTTCATATTCAGCACCGACATTGATTGTGCAGGCCAGCATATTCGCACCGCCTTTTTCTTTGCCTGCCTTTTTTAATCTTATCAGATTTGCTAAATCATCTTTCATATTATCAATCTGATTGTCAAGTGAATTGTCCTGTCCTGATTCAAGCGAAAGATCATCAAATCCGTCAAATGTCCATGGTTCAGAATCCGTTACCGCAGTATTCATCTTCCCCCATGAAATGAAACCGAGATCAAGCACAGCTGCCGAAAGGTTAAGTCCTTGCAGAATGCCGCTGTTGAAAGAATAGGTTGCTCCCAAATCAAATGCAAGGCCATATCCTATACCTGAAAATATTGATTTTACAATATCATCAGAGTCAAATGAATTATTATCGAAATCCTGGAGATCTCGGTCAGTTATATTTTCAGCACTACCGCTTTCTCCTTTTGTAGGAATATTCAGGGCAGGGACTGAATATTTTGCTGAACCGGATGCATTGACACGCCATTGCTCTTCTGAAAGATCTACTGTCATCTTATCGATATCGGCACTCACGTTGGCAGCTCCTGCAAGGAATTTCACCTTTGCACCTATATTAAGATTGTCTGTAATCTTGTGGGCATGTCCGATTGCAAGTTCAAGATAGCCTGTTCCCCGGACTCCTATTCCGGTAATATCGTAATGCTGCTGCGCTCCTACATTCTTCATGAAACTGAACAGATCATATGGCAAATTTATACCGGCATTTACCTTTACGTTCATTTCTACTGTAGTGAAACCGCCGAGTTTGCCCCAGGCTCCGACTGTAAAGACAGGTACAGACGCACCTAATTGGAATCTGTTGTTGTTCTTTATGTTTCCAAGGAATTCATCGGCGCTGACACTCTTGTTCATAAAAGTGGTAAGCTGCCCGTTGACAGGATACAGGAATGTGTTGATTCCCATATTACTCTGAGTGCCGATGTTGAAATTGCCGATTGCAGGAATTGAAAAGTAACTCCTTGTGCTGGCAAATGCCGGGTTCATCTGATGTCTGTAGTTATAATTGTCCATAAAATATCCGGATTTCAGGACATTCTGTGCAGAGACGGCGAGTGTGCCAAGGATAAAGACTGCCGTCAAAATAAATATTTTTTTCATATTAGGCTTCATATACTATTCTTTGCTGTTATTAATACTTATTCCGCCCTGAATTCTTGCTGTTATCTTGTCAAGTCTGATACCTTGTTTTTCGTTAAGTGGTATTCCCTGGAAATCAGGATCAGGTGAAGTAGCTTTTATTTTGATTCTCAATCCGTCAAACTGCTTGAGCGCATCAGGTGTGGCTTTCATTTTTATGACAAGCGGAGTACTGTTTTCATTACCCAGGTTTCCTCCCTTTACAGTCTCGCTCAATTCGACAGATATGTCTTTACTGCTCATTTCATTGCCTTTGATATCAATTGGAACGGCAGTCACATCCATTGCGAGTGGAATGGCGTTGATAAATGTCATTTTGATAATGGCTTCCTGGATATCGACTGTTGTTTCGTTTTCTTCTTCAGGGTTGAATGTCTCATTCCAGTCCTTGATGTCAGTTGAATATTCGATGCTCAACTCCTCACCGAATGCAAGAGGGGCGCAGACACCATAGTCACACATAAAGTCATATTCTATCGGCCTGTTGTTCCCAGGGAAGACTATCTCGGTATAATCCTCAGGAAAATACCCCGTTTCAGCATTACCCTTATGAGGAATGTCGATTCTGATATCATTAAGGGAAAGTTCGTCAGGAATCTTCTTGATTATGTCAGTCAGATTCTCGACAACCAGATTTAACGGAGGATTGCAGCCGGCAGGAAGCTGCTCAGACGGAATATCATATCCTCTCCTTGAAATATATACGTCAGTATGTCCTTCTTTTAGCAAAAGGGCGTCATCAGAACTCATATTATCACTGCCGATGTGCACAGGATTGCCGCTCTGTGAATTGGAAAATTCTGGGACAATATCTGCATTCAATAAAGCCGCTACTGGGGCATTATTGTCTATTTTCATCGTAATGAGAGGGTTGTGTACATCAAGGACAATGTTTTCACCTTTAAGGAACTCTGGAAGTTCTCCAATAGCAACTCTCTGAGGGTCAATCTTATATTCGGGAGCAATTACCGCCTGGACAGCCTTTACGTCAGCAGAAGTTACATTGAGTTCGATATCAAGTGACACAGCATCAGGCAAGTCTCCTACTTTCGTTCCGAAGTCGGATGCATCTGCACTCACTGCCATGTCTCTCAGTCTGATTGGCTGAGAAATATTGATATAGTCACCTATTAGTCCCTGACCTTCCGGAAGTTCTGCAAAATCAATACTATCAATGATGAGGTTAAGAACGAACGGGGTAGAAGAAACCTCCACCTGACCTGTAAATTCAAGGATGTTGTTTTTCAGACTATACAGCGGCGAACTGCTTTGCTCTTTTACTGAAATACAGGCAGGAAACTCCATTTTCATTCCCTTCTTTATATTCAGTTTGCCTTTATTGAGTCCGGATATAAAAAGTCTGATGGCAACCGGTGCCTTTAAGTCAATCTTTCCGATAGCCTTGACTGTCTTAGCTGCTTCAGCTATATTTTCGTTGATATAAATATAAGTATCGGCGGGATTTAGCGAAATTTCGGCTACTGCTTCACCTGGAGTCTGAGGTAACGGTATCTGGTCTATGTCACCGCCTCCGATGCCAGGTAAAATATTTACTATATTTGATTTGACAGGAACGGTAGCATTGAAACCTCCATTCTGAATCAACCGGTCGGGAGAAATATTGATAGGGTCGATTGTAACTGACTGGCTGATAGGAGTCCCGTCAAATTTTATAATATAATTTCCATTTTCGTCAACAGTGAGGACAGTTTCCTCTTCAGAGTCAATCTCCAGAAAGTCTCCTATCGGAATAAATTCACTGTTGCCCACAGGCAAGCTCAGGTCACCGTAAATATCAACGGTATTATTAATATCATTCAGGTCATAGTCCTCATTTACACAAGATACTATGCTTGCAAAGAGTACGGGTGCAAACAACGCACCCAAAACTCTGACAGTTTTGGTTGACTGCATAATTTATTGAGATTATTATAACACTTCTTAACTCATTCTGACGGCAAAGATACTATAATAATTCAAATTTAATGTAATAAAATTTCATTAAAAAGATGTTACGCTATCTGCGGGAAGTCTCAACTGTGCTGCGGCCCATACCTTTGGTTTTCACCCTTATCTGCACTGGAATACGCTCTTCGAGTTCTTCCCTGTGCGATATGATTCCTACTCTTCTGTTGCTTTCGCCTGCGATTTCCTGCAGCTTTTCGAGCGTAGCCATTACAGAGTCCAGACTCTTTTCGTCCAATGTTCCGAAACCTTCGTCTATAAACAGGATATTTACATTCAAATCCGGTCTGTTCAGTGAGGACAACGCCAGAGACAATGCCAGGGAAATCATGAATTTCTCCCCTCCTGAAAGGACAGTCGCACTTCGTACCTGCTGTACAAAACTGTCATAGACCAGTATGGATAGCTGTTCGTTTTCTCCACTGCATGTAAGTGTGTATCTGTCAGTTATGCGCCTGAGATATATGTTGGCATTATTTAAAAGGGGTTTCAATATGTGAGACTGTACAAGAGTACGGAATTTTGTTCCTCCGAAATATTTGTTCAGAATTTCCCATTTGAGATGTTCTGATGTGATTTTGTCAAGTTCGGCTTTTTGTCTTTCAAGTGTTTTCCGGTCAGTGTAATATGCCTCAATCTTTGCCTGCAATGATACCGACCGGGATACAAATACTTCCTTTTCCTTGTCAAGTGCTGCCATTTCCTGATTGAGATAGTCTTTGCCAGGCAAATCCTCTGGACTTGAAACTCCTGCAGTATTAAGAAGTTCCTCTATATCCTTACGGACATGTTCAAGATGATTCCTGTATGTTTTCAGTTCGGTCCTGATATCCTCTGTCTGTTTGCGGATTTCGGGTATTCTTGCCGAGTGAACAATGAGTTTTTCAAGTTCGTGTGCAGTCATTCCGCTTTCTGCATAGTATAAATCCAGTTTCTCTTCTGCATTTTCTATAGTAGTCTTGTATGTTTTGGTATCTGCGGATGTTCCTGCTGCAGATGAAAGAAGTTTTTTCCATTCTGCAAGCCTGTCAATATCATGACAGCGTTTAGGAGTGAGCTGTATACTGTCCCATTCAGGATACATTTCAGAAATTGATTCTTTTGACCTTACGGTTTCATCAAGTCTGGCAGACTCAAGTGAAATGAAGATATCAGACTTTACAGCCCGTTCTTTACGGCTGAAGTAAGCGCTTGCCGCATCATTGAGTTTATCTCCGGCGTAAACCGGGTCCTTGTGCCAGTCAGGATAAAGTATTTCCAGTTTTTCTGCAATTTCTTTATATAGTGAGGACTCTTCAGCCTCCAACTCTTTCAGGCGTTTTGAATAAAATTCTGTTTTCTCCAGATTTGAACGCAGATTCTGCTCTGTTTCAGACACTTCCTTTTCCGATATTCTTCGTCTTTTCTGGATTTCATCTCTTTCTGAAACAAGGCAGTCTCTATTGCTCTGAAGCGACCTGACTGCATCTTGTTTCGCATTCAGGGCTGACTGGACCTTTCCTGTTTCTTCCATTGCTTCTGAGATTCCCTCAGATATTTGTGTGTAACCTGAAGAGACTGTTTCTGCCGGTATAACCCCGGATTCCAGTATTTCAGAAATCAGGGCTTCTGTGGCACTTTTCAGATCTGAGGAATATTTTTCAAGGCTTTTTTCCTGAGCATACAATTCTCCGCCTATTCTGGAATAGGAAGCTCTGGCTTCTTTTTCATCTTTCAGCGCTGCGGAAAGTTTTTCTGCCTTTTCTCTTTTTTCCGTTTCAAGCGGATTCAGCCATTCTTTAAATTCATAGTCAAAGTGCAGCTTTTCAATATGCTGTCCACATAGAGGACAAATCTCGGAATGGCTGTCTGACAGTTGTTTCCGAAGTCCTTTCAATATGTCGTCAAGACTTGCACTCATGGTCGCGAAACGCGAATTGGCCTCGTCGGATTCGGCAGCAGCCAGCTTGTAGAGTGCGTTTTTTTCTTTTAGTACTTCTTCTGCTGTTGCAAGTGCGGATTTCAGGTCTGAAACTTTTTTACCAAGAATTTCAGCGGTCTTGCTGTTTTCACAGCATTGTCCGACTCTTGCTTTCAGACTGCTCAGACGCAGCATTTTTTCTCCTGCCTGTCTTATTGCAGAGTCAATTCCTTCTATGTCAGCTTCCGCAATCAGGAGGGCATTTGCATCAATGCTCTTCTGGATGGTTTTTTCTTCAGATATTACGGCATTCAGTTTTCTGCGTTTTTCATCAAGCAAATCTTTAATGGATGCAGTTCGCGCACTTTCAGCTTCCAGTTCTTTTCCAATGGAAACAATGGAAATTCCTGCATCTCTCCACTGTTTTATCTGGTTT
>URDD01000030.1 GCA_900546395.1 uncultured Bacteroidales bacterium
AACGTCGGAAGGGTGGATGAAGCGAAGCGGAACTCTGGAAGAACCTTCCGACTGCGACTTCATAAACTTGGATAACAAGAAAACCGACCCTTTTGGGTCGGCTCCTTTTACTATAGATTAATGCTTCAATTAAATTAGAGCTTAGGACCAGCTGCAACAAGAGCCTTTCCTAGGTCGTTTCCAGTGAACTTGTCGAAGTTCTTGATGAAACGTCCTGCGAGGTCTTTTGCTTTCTCCTCCCACTCGCAAGCGCACTTGTAAGTATCACGAGGATCAAGGATGTTAGGATCTACACCTGGAAGTTCTGTAGGTACTTCGAAGTCGAAGAAAGGAATCTTCTTTGTAGGAGCTTTCTCGATTGATCCGTCAAGAATAGCATCGATAATTCCTCTTGTGTCTCTGATAGAGATACGTTTTCCTGTACCATTCCATCCTGTGTTCACGAGGTATGCCTTTGCACCTGCAGCCTGCATTCTCTTAACGAGTTCCTCACCATACTTGGTTGGGTGGAGAGAAAGGAATGCTGCGCCAAAGCAAGCTGAGAATGTTGGAGTAGGCTCTGTAATTCCACGCTCAGTTCCAGCGAGTTTTGCAGTAAATCCTGAAAGGAAGTAGTACTGTGTCTGCTCTGGAGTGAGGATAGAAACTGGAGGAAGAACTCCGAATGCGTCAGCTGAAAGGAAAATCACCTGTTTTGCGTGAGGACCCTTTGAAACCGGCTTAACGATGTTCTCAATGTGATCGATAGGATATGATACGCGTGTGTTCTCTGTTACGCTCTTGTCAGCAAAGTCAATCTTTCCGTTTGCATCAACGGTAACGTTCTCAAGGAGAGCGTCTCTTCTGATAGCATTGTAGATATCCGGCTCGCTCTCTTTGTCAAGGTTGATAACCTTGGCGTAGCATCCGCCTTCGTAGTTGAATACGCCTTCGTCATCCCAGCCGTGCTCGTCATCTCCGATAAGAAGACGCTTAGGGTCAGTTGAAAGGGTAGTCTTACCTGTACCTGAAAGACCGAAGAAGATTGCCGAGCTCTTGCCTTCCTTGTCAGTATTTGCAGAACAGTGCATTGAAGCGATTCCGCGGAGCGGGTTAAGGTAGTTCATGATAGAGAAGATACCCTTCTTCATCTCACCACCGTACCAAGTGTTAAGGATAACCTGCTCGTTTGTCTTGAGGTTGAATACAGTTGCAGTCTCAGAGTTGAGTCCGAGTTCCTTGTAGTTCTCAACCTTAGCCTTTGCAGCGTTGAATGATACGAAATCGGGCTCGCCATAGTTTGCAAGTTCTTCCTCTGTAGGACGGATGAACATATTCTTTACGAAGTGTGCCTGCCATGCAACTTCCATGATGAAACGTACTTTAAGACGGGTTGCAGCGTTTGCTCCGCAGAAAGTATCCATTACGAAAAGCCTCTTTCCTGAGAGTTCCTTTACAGCCTTGGCCTTAAGATCTGCCCAAGCCTCTTCAGAGCATGGCTTGTTGTCATTTTTATATTCTTCTGAAGTCCACCATACAGAGTTTTCGCTGGCCTCGTTCTTTACGAAGAATTTGTCTTTAGGAGAACGTCCTGTGTAGATTCCGGTCATTACGTTCACAGCGTCAAGCTCAGTTACCTGGCCTTTTTCATAGCCTTCGAGTCCCTCTTTTGTCTCCTCTGCGAAGAGAACCTCATAGGACGGGTTGTGAAGGATTTCTTTCACGTCTGTGATACCGTACTTGGTCAAATCAATTTTACTCATAATTACCAAATTTGTTTATAAGGTTTGTAATCTATTGTTTTCCTTAAAAGTGCGTTGCAAAAATAATTTATTTTTGTGACAGCGCCAATTTTAGTTCAAATATTTTCCTAAATTTGTTTTTCGCAAAACGGAATTTTACTTGCACAAAATGTGCCAATATTATAAATGTTTTGTGTTCCATTTTGAAAAATTTCATTTCGAATCGAAAGGCTGATATTTTGGAGGAAAAAGAAAATAGTAAAGTAAGTGGAATTGTCGCAGGTGCGCTTGATGTGCTACGGCAATATTGGGGATACGATTCGTTCCGCCCCATGCAGGGAGATATCATTTCTGCGGCGGCAGATGGCAGGGATGTTTTGGCAATATTGCCTACAGGTGGGGGAAAGTCTGTCTGCTTTCAGGTTCCTGCTCTTCTGAAGCCGGGAATAGCTATCGTGGTAACACCTCTGATCGCCCTTATGAAAGATCAGGTGCAAAATCTTGCTGACAGGGGAGTAAAGGCCTTGGCAGTATATACCGGTATGACCAGAAGAGAGGTGGAACTTGCTCTGAATAATGCAGCTTACGGTGATTTCAAATTCCTTTATCTTTCTCCGGAACGTCTGGGTACAGAGTTGTTCAGACGATATCTGAAAGAGATGGATGTCAGCTATATTGTAGTCGATGAGGCGCACTGTATATCGCAATGGGGGTATGATTTCAGGCCTGATTATCTGTGTATCGGAGATTTGAGAAAGTCAGTTGATGCACCACTCATAGCTTTGACTGCAACAGCTACTCCGCAGGTTGCCGATGACATAATGGAGAAGCTGTCCTTTAAAGAGAAACTTCTGCTTAAAAGCGGCTTTGAGAGACCTAATCTTTCATATATAGTCAGGCATTGTGAGGACAAGCTGGGACAGATGTCAAATATATGCAGGTCTGTGAGCGGAACCGGAATCGTTTATGTAAGGAACAGGAAGAAGTGCGAAGAACTTTCGGCCTTTCTGTCAAATTCAGGCATATCGTCATCCTATTATCATGCAGGCCTCGGACCCGATACCAGATCTGCAAGACAGGCTGACTGGAAGTCCGGGAAAGTGAGGGTGATGGTCTGTACAAATGCTTTCGGAATGGGGATTGACAAGCCGGATGTACGTTTTGTCATTCATTTTGATGTGCCTGACTGTCCTGAGGCTTATTTCCAGGAAGCTGGACGTGCTGGCCGCGACGGAAACAGGTCCTATGCGGTTTTGTTGTGGAATGCAAACGATATCAGGAGGCTGCGCCAGATTGTACGTGTTTCCTTTCCCTCAGTAGAATATATCGAGGATATTTATCATAAGGTACATTCCTTTTATGTAATTCCGTATGACGCCGGAGTTGGTATGCAGCTTAAGTTTGATCTTGAAAAATTCTGCGCTCATTTCCGATTGAACAGAACTATGGCTTATTATGCTGTGAAATACATTGAAAAGACAGGGCATTGGACTATTCTCGAAGATGCCGACCTGCCTGTGAGAATACAGATAACAGCGGAAAGAACAGACCTTTATGATATGGAATTTCCGGAACAGGACATGTATAGTGTTCTGGAGGTGCTTATGAGAAGATATACCGGAATATTCAATTACCCTATTCCCATAGAAGAAGAATTTGTCGCTGCTAGCAGGTGTTTCTGTTCCGCAGCTCAGGCGTCTTTTGTATCTGTTGTCAGTGGAACATGTCGTCAAATATATACCATCTGACCATACTACAGTTATTTATCTTAAAGAGAACAGATTGCATCCTAAAGATGTAAATCTTGATTCCAGGATGTATGACAGTCTTAGAAAATCCTGCGAAGCAAAAATTGACAAGATGGTATCCTATGTTCAGGAAAAGGAAATTTGCAGAAGCCGTTATCTGCTGGCGTATTTCGGTCAGGAAGAGTCTGCCGACTGCGGCACCTGCGATGTATGCCGCTCCGGTTCAGGTGAAGCCTCAAGACTTCAGAAATCCATAGTATCTTATGTACTCGAAGAAAAGCACGGAGACTATACTCTGGATGATATAAACATGCGTTTCGGAACTCCGCGGGAAGCAGGATGTACATCGTATATTGAACGTATCAGAGAATTGATTGACGACGGGCTCATTCCTCCGTATCGCATATAGTCAGTCCGTCATATGCAGGCCTTATGTTTTCAGGAAGTTCTCTGCACAGTTCTTCGTATGGAGGAAGCTGGTGTGACAAATGAGTCAGCCAAGAATGTCGTGCTCCTACTTTTCCGGCTACATCTATAGCTTCTTCAAGTGAAAAGTGTGATATATGGTGGCCTTTGCGTACGCAGTTGATTATGAAATGATCGAGGCCTTCCAGTTTGTGGAATTCGCTGTCCGGTATGAAGTTCATGTCTGTCAGATATGCTATGTTGCCAAACCTGTATCCCAGTACAGGCAGTTTGAAATGCATGCCTCTGACAGGAATGACTTCTACTGTTTCAGGTGTGTATTTACCTGCTTCGCTTTCCGGTACTCCGTGTGCTATGGCCCATTCCCGGATTGTTACTTTGACTTTTTCATATCCCTTGCCTTCTTTCCATACAAGCTTTCTGTCCGGTATGTTTTCGCTTATGCTGAACGGGGTCTCGTCTATCCTGCTTATCTTCCACTCCGGGACACCTGGATATCTTGTCTCAGCAAAAGCATATTCATATTCTTTTCGCAGTGATGCTTCTACATATTTTTCGCAATAAATTTTTACCGGAGCGCGCTCAATATAGTTGAATGCCCGTATGTCATCCAGCCCTCCGGTATGGTCTTTATGATTATGTGTCAGTAAAATGGCATCAATATGCTTTATTCCTGCTCTCAGCATCTGGCTCCTGAAATCAGGACCGGCATCTACAAGTATATTAATACCTTTATACTCAATGAATGCCGATGATCTCATTCTCTTGTCCTTTTCGTCAGCCGATCTGCATACGCTGCAGTCACATCCAATCATAGGGACGCCTTGAGAAGTCCCTGTTCCCAGAAATGTCAGTCGTGCCATTTTCCGTTGCTCTTTTTAACAGCTTTTTATATTATAATGTTGCATATTCGTCCTACAGAGGAGATATCGTATGGTCTTTCCACACGGATGTAATTTCTTGTGTAGCCGAACATTTTTCCATCTTTATCTGAACTTTCAAACAACACCTGTTCTTCCATACCTTTGTGTGCAAGAACAAAATCGGCATGCAGTTGTTCTGAAAGCACTTCGAGGCTTTTCACTCTTTCCGTCTTGATGGATTCCTGTACCTGATTCTTCATTTCTGCAGCTCTGGTACCTCGCCTTCGTGAATAAGGAAAGATATGTATAAAGGAAGGTTTAATCCTGTCTTTCAGAAAATTATATGTTTCCATGAATAAGTCGTCTGTTTCTCCTGGGAAGCCGGCAATGACATCAATGCCGAAAAAAACTTTTGGTTTGCCAGGACCTTCCATCTTGTTCCTGATATATTGGATTTTATGCTCAAATGCGGCTGTGTCGTAACGTCGGCCCATCTCCTTCAGGATAGTGTCACATCCGGATTGGAGAGGAATGTGGAAATGAGGTAGGAACTTTGTTCCGGAAGCAATCCAGTCTATCATTTCTTCCGTAAGCAGATTGGGCTCTATGGACGAAATACGGTATCTTTCTATGCCATGTACATCGTTAAGTGCCTTTATCAAATCAAAAAAACTTTCACCTGTACTTTTGCCGAAATCACCTGTATTGACGCCTGTTAGTACAATTTCCTTTATACCTTCTGATGCTATATCCTCTGCCTGTTTTATCAGTTCGCAAATTGGAATGTTCCGGCTGCGTCCCCTGGCGTAAGGTACGGTACAATATGCGCAGAAGTAGTCGCATCCGTCCTGTACCTTGAGAAACGATCTGGTTCTTTCTCCGCTGGAGTATGCCGGAAGGAAATCTGTCTTTTCCGGCTCTGTAGCATTTTGTCCTATCATTTTAAGGACAGAAGGCACTACGTTTTTCTTCTCTGTTGCACCGAATACCATTCGCACACCTTCTATCTTTTCAATTTCAGCTTTTTTGAGTTGTGCATAGCATCCTGTGACTATTATGTCTGCCTCTGGGGAAATCCGGTGTAGCTTTCTGATTATGTTTCTGCACTTTTTGTCTGAATGCTCGGTTACAGTGCAGGTATTCACCAGGTATAAGTCTGCATTATGATTATTCCATTGCACTGTCTCCAGTCCTGCCTCATTGAATCCTCTCTCGTACGTGGAAGTTTCTGCGTAATTCAACTTGCAGCCTAAAGTTATATATGCTATTTTTTTCTTTTCGTTCATATTATGGTTTTTTTTGTGTTTTGCTGCCAGTGGAGTATGTCAATGTAACTCTGGACCATGCGGCAACTCCGTTTACCGGCGGGCGCTTTTTGGATATGCGTACGGAAAAGTTTTCAAGTGAAGGAAATTCTGTTGCAATTGCATTTACTATTCTCCCACACAGATGCTCTATGAGGTCTGAGTGTTTTCCGGCTGCCTCTGCAGCAATTGTATCATATATTTTTCCATAGTTGATAGCATCTTCAAGTCTGTCACTTTCAGCTGCTTTTCTCATATATGTTTCTGCCCGGAAGTCTACGGTAAAGAGATTTTCAGCTGCCTTTTCATGTTCTAGGCATCCGTGGCAAGCATAAAACTCCATTCCCTCCAGTTCAAGGATTCCTTTTTCTTCAATCATTTTTCTGACAAATTATCTTCCTGATAATATAAATACACAAGGTTTTTTGCCTATGGCAATACCTGATTTTTTCCATTCTCTGACAGAGAGAGTCCTGATAAACGAATCTGGCATAGTGATATTGGCGGCAATGCATAATCTTGTATTGTCGTGGCAGCATGAAAGTATGTCCTTCATCATAGCATCATTCCTGTAAGGAGTTTCTATGAATATCTGTGTCTGGCCTGTAGTGACAGACAGTTTTTCCAGAGATTTCAGTCTGCTTCTTCTTTCTTCGGTCTTGGCCGGAAGATAGCCGCAGAATGAGAATGATTGTCCGTTCATTCCTGATGCCATAAGTGCCAACATCAGTGAAGAAGGTCCCGTAAATGGAACTACCTGAATTCCATGTCTGTGCGCAAGTGCGACAAGCTGCGCTCCAGGATCTGCTACAGCAGGAAGGCCAGCTTCTGATATGAGAGCCACATTACTTCCATTGTCAAAAAGCCGTATATAACTTTCTATTTCACATTGTTGTGTATGCTCGTTTAGTTCATGGAACTCAAGCTCTTCTATTTTGCCTTTAAGACCAGCTTTTGAAAGATATCTTCTCGCAGTCCGAATTTCCTCTACGACAAATGTTTTAATTCCTTTCAGCTGTTCCAGAACATAGCCCGGTATTACTTCTGAAGGGTCGTTTTCACCTAATGGGGACGGTATAAGGTATAACGCGCCTCTGCTTTTATCTTTTGTTTCCATTTTCTTCAATCTTTTTTTCTACTTTGATGGATACTTTTTCTTCATTGAGCATAGCCTTTTCAGCTTCTCTCTGCATTGCCTCCTTCTTTTTCCTGCCGGAGAAAAGTTTTCTGAAAAATTCCTTGAAACTGTTGAACTCCTGCTGGTATGTCAGACCGATGCCGTTGCGTTGTGAGTTGTCAAGATAGTTGGTATATTGGTCTGCGGAGTGTGAGAACAGGTTGAGGCGTAGGGCTCCCGGTCTGTCAAGTTTGATTTCTATGTCAATATCTCCGACCACGTCGCTGTTTGTACCTCCTGTAGAATACTGTCTGTTTCCGATATTGCCGTTGACAATTACCCTGTTGTTGAACAATTGCGTTGATACGGCTACGTCAAATATGTCATTGCCTCGTTCATTTGCCTGATAATTAAGTCCCAGGTCAAGAGGGATATTGAGTTTCTGGAAAATGTTGTTTAACTGGTTTGACATTATTTCTGAAACACTAGATGTCAATAGGGATGAGTTGTTTACAATTCCTGACTGCTCGTCCGGTAGGAAACTGTTTGACATCAGCAGTGAAAGGAACTGTTTCTGTACTTTGTCATCAGTGCTCAGCGCATTTTCCACGCGTGATTTGACAGTAGGGTCTATGTCCGGGACATTTATGCTGAACTTCAGTCTCGGATTCGTGATTTTGTCAGTTATCTTTATTCCGCATTCCACTACACGGCGTGAACTTACAGATGTTGTGTCGGCAATCAGCGTCGCCAGAGATGTCTTTGTCTTGTATATGGCATCAATATTCAATGAACTTTCCATAATGTCACCATTAAACCTTATGGAACTGCCTTCTTTGATTGAGAAGTCCTTGGCAAGGCCGATTGCAACGAATTTATAGTTTCCTCCGGACAGTGTATAGTCTCCGTTTATGTTGAATACCTGTTTGCTCGGCTTTATGTCCAGGTCAATTATTCCTGACCCGTGTCCGGACAATACATTTCCGCTGGCTTTGTCTATTTCCACAAAAGCTTCGACTGATGGCGTGGCGGCTACTTTAAGCTTTATTTCAAAATCTCCTTTGATTTTTTCCTTCTTTTTCAGTCTTGAAACCATCAGTTCGTATGGATCAACCACTACTGTCTTTTTTACCTCCTTGAATGTCAGAAGGTTACTGGTATTTGATTTTGCTGAGGATGAAATAGGAACATGAAGTTGACCAGCACCTGTAGTTGTTGCATCTACATTCATTTTGAGTGCATGCAAGGGACCTGTAAGCGAAATGCCGGCAGTTGCATTCAGGTTGCCGTAAAATATCTCTCCAGGCTTTTCAGCTATATCAATGCACTCGATACGTTCCGTATTTATATGCGTATTGAAATTTATGTTCTTGAAGTAGTCATAATTAATTTCTCCGGTGACTGTTCCGCTGTTGCCTTTCCTGTCCTTCAGTGAAATACTGTCGAAATAGACACCTTTGCTGTCAATGTGGAAACCTCCGTTTATTGTATAAGGAACATTTGTAAATGCTATTTTCAGGACAGCATCGTCAAATCGTGCGCCAGTGCTTTGTATATCAAGTTTGGAAGGAGGGCCCTGAACTGAGAATTTTCCGGAAATATGGCCACTGCTTTCGCTGAAAATAGATTCCAGGAAAGGGGCGACAAAAGCTATGTCAAGCTTGTCCAGTATAGCATCGGCATTGATACGTTTGCTTT
Source organism: uncultured Bacteroidales bacterium (assembly GCA_900546395.1). Lineage (GTDB taxonomy): Bacteria > Bacteroidota > Bacteroidia > Bacteroidales > UBA932 > Cryptobacteroides. The sequence continues at coordinate 8,878 of URDD01000030.1, forward strand.
TTGTAGAGTAATACCCTCTTATGTCAAAAGAGCTTTTGCCGTTCAATGAGTTGTTAAGCAGTATGTTGAATCTTTTATATGTTTCATCCCACTTGCTGCCCAGCCTGACTGTGCCGAGTTGTGTGCCTGAAAGGCTGGCAGAGTCACACAGGTACTCAAGCAATAGTTTTTTGTCTTTTCCGTCTGAAATGAGCCTGGCTTTTCCGGTGGCTGCTCCAGCCAGGGCAAGATCTTTACCTAGAAGCGGGTTTATTGCAGAAATGTCAAATCGTGACAGTTCAAGATACAGAGTGTCCTTTGCCGTAGTGGAAATGCCGCCATTGATGCGTATTGTTTCATCCCCGCTTCTGAACTGCATGTCTTTTATGCTTAAATCCTTGCCGTATAAATTGATTTCAGAAGGAAGTATGCTCCATTCTTTGGAGTTGAGGTATATACGTGACGGAAGGAGGGTCACCTTGTAATCAAGTCTGTCAGAGACTGTCCTGTTCAAATCGCACAGCAGATAGATTTCTCCCCGATTATGAAGTTCGTCTTCATTGTCATATATAAAACCGAAACCCAGGTGGTTTTCCTTTGCGAAAAGGCGGAGGTTATTGTTCTTGAGCTTCAGTGATGCTGCATTTATGGTTTCGCTTTTCAGTTCGCCTGAAATGTTGCCATTCATGTTGTCGAACTCCAGGGTAATGTCTTTTAAGAATTGTTCTCTGAAAGCTATTCTTTGTGATTTCAGCTTTCCTTGCATTATTCCCGAGGTGTCAATGCTGGCTGTAAAGTTAGTATTTTCAGCTATATACAGTCCCGGGAGAACGAATGACAGCAAATCCATGCTGTTATGGAAATTGAAGTTCAGGTTATATTTTCTTCCGGACAGAGAGTTTGTCGGGTTGCAGAATATTGCCGGCAACTCTCTTTTAAGGGTAACAGCCTGAAAATCCTTTATGAAGTCAGAAAGCGAGCCGCTTCCTGTAAAAGAACCGGATGCAAATGATGAGGAGAGGTTCATCCTGTACAGGTCGTCGCTTGAATGAGATGATATGTTTATGTCTCCTATATCGTATTTTTCGTGTTCGTTTTCCAGGACGAGGCCTCCTACATTTATATTTCCGAGCATGTCCCCGTGTCTGATTTTATTGAAATTGGCAGTCGTCTGGAATCTTATTCTGGACTTGCCTCGTTTGTCAATATTGATTGCGTGCAAGTCGGCATATCCTACATTTGCGTAGAATCTGTATAACGAATTCCTGGTTTTCGGTGACAATGTGAAAATGCCCTGAAGCATGAAATTAAGGTTCGGGTCATTGCATATTATCTTTCCGTCAAATGTATTGTTCTCAAGCATTCCTGTACCAGCAATCTTACTGTAGTCATATTTGTTTAGATTGAGGCGATCAATAGTGAGTGATTCTATATCCACTTTCGGACCTTCTTTATCAAACAAGGCAGAAAAATCAGTATCAAGACTGCACTGGTGTACAGGCCCGGACCCTATTGCGGCTCTGATATCAAGATCGAAGGTTTTGAGGTTTCCGGAAACAGATATATTCGAGTTCTTTTTACCGAGTCCCGCTATTTCCAGTCTTGCAGCAGCATTCCCGATATTTGACGAGAGACTGCCTTCAGCCTTGACTGTGCTGATAGGACCAGATATCTTGCCGGAAAATATGAAGTCGGTATTCTTTGCATATTTGCTTATATTCGGTGACTTTTTGGAAGAGAAACTCTTAAGCAGGGATTCGGCTGCCGTTGTGTTGAATCTCAGCTCGTTGATATTTATGTCTGTTACAAGACTGCCTGCTTCAGGAAGTCCCTTCAATCTTCCGCTGACAGCTATTGCTATCTGATTTTCCTGTGTTTCTGCAATGAATCCGTTTATCCTTAAATCTGAAACAGTTCCGTGTGCGTCAGTCTCTTTTACAGATATTTTAAGTGTGTTTTTTTCAAGTCCCGGAACAAGTCCCGGAATAAAGTATGATAATGTGGACAAGTCCAATATGCTTGGATTCAATGTCGCATAGATGTTTACCTTATTTACAAAGTCTTTGAAATCTGCTGTTCCTGTGTAAAGCATATTAAAAGAAGGAATGTCCAGGTCAGATGCGGAATCCTTTATTTTTATCCCTGTGATTTTGCATGCTCCGTGACCTACTGTTGCAGACCCTGAAAGTGACCTGCACACGAAACCGCTTTTTTCACGGAAAGACATATTGTCCACTGTCCCGGACATGAGTCTGTCGCTTAGCTTGATATTCCTGGCTTCAATATTTATATCAGTGACATCCAGATCTTTCCAGTCTATGCCGTTGCCGTGGGTCTGCGTCCCGCCGCTTCTGAAGTTTTTCATTGAAAATCCCAGGTTTTCAATATGGACTTTTCTTATGTCGAATACGTTTCCTTGGGGCTTTTTTTCTTCATGGTGCTTTGTTATCTTGAAGATTCTTTCAAGATTGGTCATATCTTCTTCTATAACCATGTTCATACGGGCATTTCTGATATATGCCCGGCCTATGTGCAGTCCTTCATCCTCCGTCAGCCCTCTTAGAGTAAACCTGGCTATTACATACTCTGCCTTGAAAAGGGTGTCTGATGCTCCTTGACAGTTTTTTTTGTCAAGGATTTCCGCATTTTTGAGGATTAAGGTATTAAAAGGTTTTATGTGTATTCTCTCAAACCGAATGTCAGCATCAATGTTATCCGATAGCTTTTCCAGTATCTTGCCGGCAAGAAAAGTCTGTACCTGCGGGGTCTGTATGACAAGCAACCCCGCAAAAATCAGAGCAGAAACGGCAACTGCCGTAAGCCAGAGTATTTTTAATACTTTTTTGATAAATCACTCCTTTATTGGTGAAACCTACAAAAATACTAATATTATTCCTATTTTTGCAAAATTATTGATGTTGTATGCATCTGCCCTGAGGCGGTTTCAGACTATCGGGTGCGGATTAATTCAATTGCAATTTAAAGTAAAAATAAAGGAAATGGATATAATATTGGGAATAGAATCCTCATGTGATGATACTTCGGCTGCAGTAATAAAAGACGGATATCTGTTATCCAACGTGCTTGCAAGTCAGGATGTGCATAAGGCATATGGAGGCGTGATACCAGAACTGGCTTCACGTGCTCACCAGCTTAATATTGTGCCTGTCGTCAGTCAGGCAATCGAAAGGGCTGGAATCAAGGCTTCAGACATAACTGCCATAGCTTTTACAAGGGGGCCTGGTCTGCTGGGATCTTTGCTTGTAGGAACGTCTTTTGCTAAAGGACTTGCCATAGCTTTGGACAAGCCTCTTGTAGAAGTGAACCATCTTCAGGGTCACGTTCTGGCAAACTTTATAAGGCAGTATGACAAGGATGTCCCAGTGCCTGAGTTTCCGTATCTGTGCCTTCTTGTATCCGGAGGTAATTCGCAGATAGTAAAGGTAAACAGTCCGCTTGATTTTGAAATTTTGGGACAGACTATTGACGATGCAGTAGGGGAGGCTTTTGACAAATGTTCTAAAATGATGGGGCTGGGATATCCTGGAGGTCCTATTGTTGACAAGTTGTCTAAGGAAGGCAATCCTGACAAGTTTCATTTTTCAAAACCTCATATCCCCGGACTTGACTACAGTTTCAGCGGAGTAAAGACGTCTCTGCTCTATTTTGTCCGGGACCAGTTAGCTTTGGATCCTGATTTTATGGAGAAGAACAAGGCGGATATATGTGCTTCTTTCCAGCGTACTTTGATTGAAATACTTATGGACAAACTTGTGAAGGCTGCCAAACAGACAGGAATTAAGCACATTACAATAGGAGGTGGCGTCTCAGCGAACAGCGGGTTGCGCGAGGCTATCATAAAAGAAGGACAGAAACGTGGCTGGACAACATATCTGCCGGAGTTTAAATTTACTACGGATAATGCGGCTATGATTGCCATCGCCGGTTATTTCCACTACCTGAATGGTGAGCGTTCATCTCTTGATGTAGCTCCTGTTTCCAGAATGGCGGATTTCCAGAAGTCACTTTTATAGTCGCCCACGGATTACCATCAGTTAAAATTGAGCAGTATCTAAAATACTACGGATGAAAGAGATAGAAATAGCCTGCCCGATAGGAAAAGAACCTTCGGCTGAACAGATTGTAGCATCGGCTGCGAGAGCACTTGGAGTGTCTCCTAAAGCTGTTGCACATTATGATATTGTAAGACGGTCCATAGATGCAAGAGGAGATATTTTATATAGATATAAGGTTCTGGCATATAGGACAGGAGAAGAGAGGACCGAGTATAGGTTGCCTGATTACAAGGATGTTTCATCATCAAAGCCAGTAATTGTAATCGGGGCTGGCCCTGCAGGTATGTTCGCAGCCTTAAAGCTTTTGACCATAGGGCTGCGTCCTGTCGTTCTGGAGCGAGGCAAAGATGTACATGCCAGAAAATTTGACATGGCGGCACTTTCAAAGAAAGGTGAAGTAAATCCTGACTCCAATTATTGTTTCGGAGAAGGAGGTGCCGGAACCTTTTCTGATGGCAAACTTTATACAAGGTCATCAAAAAGAGGTGATATAAGAGAGGTCTTGCATCAGTTGGTCAATTTTGGTGCCGATCCTTCCATTCTTATTGATGCGCATCCACATATTGGGAGTGACAGGCTTCCGTCTGTGGTGGAGAATATAAGGAAATGCATTATAGAGCATGGCGGGGAATATCACTTTAACAGCAGGGTGAGCGACATAGAGAAAAAGCCTGACGGATCTTTCGATATCACTGTGGTTTCGTCAGATTCCTCATATTCTGGTGAAACTGTTTATTCATCTGACAAGGTAATTCTTGCTACAGGCCACTCTGCCCGTGATATATATACTTTGTTTGATAGAAAAGGATGGGAGATTCAGGCCAAGGGCTTTGCTCTTGGTGTAAGGGTCGAGCATCCGCAGTCTTTGATAAATAAAATACAGTATCACGGCAAGTACCAGCCGTTTATGCCGGCAGCAGAGTATTCTTTTGTAACTCAGATAGAAGGACGTGGAGTGTTTTCATTCTGCATGTGTCCAGGAGGTATATTGGTGCCATCCTCAACAGAACATGGTGAAACAGTGCTTAACGGCATGTCAAATTCTGCACGTAATTCGAAGTGGGCCAATTCCGGAGTAGTAGTATCTGTAGAGCCTGGAGATATTCCTGGATATGAAAAATACGGAGCTCTTTCCTTACTTCATTTTCAGAAAGACGTCGAAAAGGCAATGTTTGATTTCACAGGCTCAATCAAGGCGCCTGCTCAGAGGATGATGGATTTTTGTCGCAGAGTTCCATCTTCCGGGCTTCCTGCGACATCATATCATCCCGGGGCTGTGTCGGCTCCTTTGCACGAACTGCTTCCTGAGCATGTCTCCTTGAGACTTAAATATGCTTTTCCTGAAATAGGCAATAGAAAAATGAAAGGGTACTATACAAACGAGGCTCTGCTTTTAGGTGTCGAGTCCAGAACTTCTTCTCCTGTACGTATTCCGAGGGACCCTGATACTTTGGAGCATTTACAGATTAAAGGACTTTATCCATGTGGAGAGGGAGCCGGATATTCTGGAGGTATTGTATCTTCTGCTCTTGACGGAATAAATTGTGCTGCTATGTGTGCTCTATGAATGTGACTTTTATAGTCCTTAATGTCAGAAATTTCAAATGCTTCTTAAGGGAAATTTGAATAATATTTTTGTAATACTGAAAAAATAACTATATTTGCAGTCGGGTAAGTCGTACACGACCAGCTCCCTCTGAATTCCCCCAGGACCGGAAGGTAGCAAGGGTAGGAGGTTGTAGCGGTGCGATGTACTAAGCTTACCCTTTTTTATTTATGCCTAAATGGAGTCGAAAATAAGAGGCAGTATATCATCAACCTTTTCAAATTTCCATATTTTTTCGGCGCCTATCATAAGGACTTCCATATTGCATCCGCCTTTTTTCTGGTATTCTGCCATTACCTGTCTGCAGGATCCGCATGGTGTGGCCGGAGAGTCTCAGATTTTTCCATTCTGTCCTCCAGCAATCGCTATTGCCACCATTGATTCAGCAGGATATGCTGCGCTTGCATGGAACATGGCTGTCCTTTCAGCGCAAAGTCCTGACGGATAAGCGGCATTTTCCTGATTTGCTCCGGTAATTATTTGCCCGGAAGACAGTCTTACGGCCGCACCTACATTGAAATGAGAATAAGGTGAGTATGCTCCTGACATAGCTCCAATCGCTGCCTTGGCAAGTTCTTTATCCCTTTCTTCCAAATCATTGATTTCTGCAAACTCTGTATATGAAATATTTATTCTCTTTGTCTTAGCCATAGACATTTTGTGAAATTTTATATTGCCGGATTTGCCAGCTGCCTTAATAATAATTACTATATTTGTACGCTTTACAAGGAGTGTATATCAGCAAATATAGATATTTTATATGTAAAAAATATATAAATGCAAAAATATCGACTCCTTAACTAACAAAAGATTTTGAAAATATGAAAGTTTGTATCGGATTATCAGGAGGAGTTGATTCCAGTGTAGCTGCTTATCTGCTGAAGAAGGCAGGTTATGATGTCTTTGCCCTTTTTATGCAGAATTGGCATGATACGACCGGTACATTACATGGTGACTGTGAGTGGGAGGAGGATAGGTTTGTTGCGGAAATGGTGGCCCGTAAAATAGGAATACCGTTTTATTTTGTGGATTTGAGTGAGGAGTACCGTCGGCGTGTAGTTGACTATATGTTTGACGAGTATTCAAAGGGGCGGACTCCGAATCCGGATGTCCTGTGCAACAGAGAGATAAAGTTTGACGCTTTCATGAATTGCGCTTTTAAACTCGGAGCTGATTTTGTGGCGACAGGACATTATTGTCGCAAGGATGAGACAGAAGGACCTGACGGAAAGCCGGTATATCGTATTTTTGCAGGCAGTGATCCAAATAAGGACCAGAGTTACTTCCTCTGCCAGCTTACACAGGCTCAGCTTTCAAAGGCAATGTTCCCTATCGGTGATATAGAGAAGCCGGAAGTGCGTAGAATAGCACACGAGGCTGATTTGCCATCTGCAGACAAGAAGGATTCGCAGGGAATTTGCTTCGTGGGTAAGGTAGATCTTCCTACTTTTCTGCAACAGAAGCTCAAGCCTTCTGAGGGAAATGTAGTGGAAGTGTATGATGCTTACTTTCAGGATAATGAGCATTATAAGTTTATACATGACACACTTATGTCCATCCGTGAAGATATCAGTGCAGATGATGTTCGGATGATAACAGATTATATATCAGAGACAAAATCTCTGAAGGTTAATGACCATTTGAATGAAAGGAGTACTGTGGCCAATCCGTACGGAGAGGGTGGATGTGCATCATCTTCTCCATTTTCAAGAGATAAAATTGCGTTGCTTGAGGACAGTTCTCTTATGGAACTCTCACAGCCTGTGGATTATGATGGAATAAAGTTTGAGACTGAGACATATAGAAGTGGCAAGAAGCATGTAAGGAAGACCAGATATAAGGATAATCCGTACGGTAAGATTGTGGGGCATCACGACGGAGCCCAGTTTTTTACCATAGGGCAGCGAAAGGGTCTCAATATAGGCGGTCACAAGGATTCTGTATTCGTCATAGAGACAGATGTTATGAATAATATAATATATGTCGGTGAAGGACATACCCATAAAGGGTTGTCCCGCAGTTGTCTTAGGATTGAACTGCCGGATATTCATTGGATCAGGGAGGATAAGCCTATGCATATCGGTGAAATAAGGCGATACCGTGTGAGGATACGGTATCGCCAGCCTCTTCAGGATGCGCTGCTGATAATGAGGGCGAATGGTTTGTATATTCTTTTTGATACTCCGCAAAGAGGAATTACTCCGGGGCAGTTTGCAGTATTCTATGACTTTGACGAGATGGTCGGTTCCGGTGTAATATCGCGCTGATTATAGTGGCATTTGTGTCATTCAGTGCTCAGGCTTTTTGCTGCAGACTGTCCTGCAAGATAGCCGGTAGAGAATGCGCACTGCAGATTGTATCCTCCGGTATCGGCATCAATATCAATCATTTCTCCTGCGAAGTACATGCCCTTGCGTTTTTTAGATTCGAGAGTTTTGGCTGTAATGTCTTCTTGTGATACGCCTCCGGCTGTAACTACGCATCTTTCGTAACCTACGTAACCTGCGATGTTGAATCTCCAGCTTTTCAGATATCTTGCTACAGTCTTGTGGTCGGCAGACGGGTTGCATTTTATAAACCCTTGAATCAATGAATGCGGTAAAAGTTTGCCTAAAAGTACATTGAACTTGTCTTTATAGCTTTTATGGAAACTTCTCCTGTCTTCGCCTATTTCTTTCCAAAGCTTGGCAATTCTGTTGTGCAGGGCTTCGTAGTTTACTGCAGGCTTCAAGTCCAGGGTTATATATGCTTTTGTACCGTTAAGCACGGCTTCGACGCATTTCCTGCTGATTTTGAAACCAGCAGGACCTTCTATTCCTCCGTCCGTAAAGTCAATGTCTCCAAATTCTTCTTGTGCGATATTCCCGTTCAGCCAGAGTGTCAGATTAACGTTTTTGACTTGATTGCCTTCAAGCAATTTTCCTGCTTCGGACATCGGAGTATTTCTGTCAATGTGTCCGCGAGAATCAAATATTTTATAGTTTTCGGGAACAAGTGCTGTAAGGGAAGGGAAAAGTCTGGAAATTTTGTGACCTGATTCTTCAGCCCAGCGGTATCCGTCTCCTGTAGATCCTGTCGCCGGATATGAAAGTCCGCCGGTAGCGATTATAACTTTTCTGCAAAGGCGGCTTTTACCGTCTTTGCAGCCAATCTCAAAGTAATTAAGTTCCTCCCTGAAAGCAATGTTTTCAACTTCAACACCCGTTTCTATTGATATACCATATCCGGAAACGGTCCGCACCAGAGCATCTACTACATCAGATGCGATATGTGAGGATGGAAATACTCTGTCTCCGGGTTCAATGACAGTTTCCATTCCTGCTTCGTTGAACATCGCGACAGTCTTTTCCGGATTCATATTGTAGAATGACGGTTTCAGAAAATTCGCTTTCGGATGTATATGTGCCGAAAATTCTGCCCACTCTTTCATGTTTGACAGATTACACCTGCCTTTTCCAGTTATCATTATCTTCCGTCCTGGACGTGGCATTTTTTCAAGAACGGTTATTCTTGCTTCGGGAGAGGTTGAGGCTGCACCTATAGCTGCTGATAATCCTGCTGCTCCTCCTCCGATTATTATAATGTCGTATTTGTTGTCAGACATATTGTATTAGAAAAATAATTTTGTACATTTGCAGTCCCTTCAAGATTATATCTCGGAGGAGTTACAAAGCCACTTTAGCTCAGTCGGTAGAGCAACGCATTCGTAACGCGTAGGTCGTGGGTTCGATTCCCATGAGTGGCTCATCCAGTTAAAATATCAAACGGCTTTCAGAAGTCGTTTGAAAATTTTCAAAAATTCTTTTATGGCTCTTTTGGGCCTGTTTTTCACGACTTTTTTCAGTCAGATAACACTGTTATCATTTTCATAAATTTACAAAAACATCTCATAAAATTTGTGATGACAAAAATTTAAACAGCTTCTTAGAAAAGTATTTTGAAGTCAAACAGGTCATTTTCACAAAATATGCCTGTTATATTAGTTTGATTTCCGTCTGTATCAATATTGGCGAGTTTGTCCGGTCCGGCCAATTCTATAGCTATAATATCACCAGAGCGTACTGAAACTGCAGATGAGGCTTCAGTCAAACTTTGTTCTATAATACTGGTAGAGCCTCTGTCAGTAGAGTATATTTCAGAGCCGTTCTTGAGTATTCGGAAAATATTACCTTCACCTTCAAGAGTTAATCTGTTATACATTGGGAAGGGAAGTATGGATGTATGATCCATGCAAGATGCAGATGCGTAGGACATAGGACCACCGTCCATCTGGTCTGCTCTGTAAATCAGCATTCCGTATCCGATTGAATCGAAATATCTGGATGCGAATTTTATCCCTATGCATTTTCCCGCTTTGGATATTCTTGCAAACAATACAGGAGTGTATAAGTACTCTCTGATACCATCGGGAGAGAAAAAATCCTTGTTTTCTCTCTCCCAAGTAGTGTCAGGCCGGCAGTAAATTCTGCCGCTTCCAAATGTTTTGACTATTATGTTCATGCGCTTAGAACAGTCTTCCTGTGAATTTTTCTTTCAACTGGCTAATTGATGCATCAAGTTGTTCTTCAGAAAGAGGGGTCTTCTTTGCAGCAATAGCATTTTTCCTTTCTGATTCAAAACTTTGCTTCAGCAGGGCGAACTGCCTTTTGGTATCAAGTGTGAATTCACCGTTTTCTATCCAGCTGAAATATGACGGCTCAGTATGGAAAACTTCTTTGGCTGTCTTTCCCTTGTGCTTTCCGAAATTCACGACAATTTCTTTCTTATCATTGAAAGTAAGTCTTCCGGCATAATCTACAGTTTTCTGCCTTTCTGAAAAATTTGACAGGAACTCTACATCGTTTTTGAGAATTTCCGGATATTTGTCCAGCTGAGATTTCAATACCTCGTATGTGGCAAGTGTATCGGCTTCTGCAGAGTGTGCATTCTCCAGTTCTTCTCCGCAGTAGAATCTGTATGCAGCTTTAAGATTGCGCGGTTCCATGACATGATAAATATTCTGCACATCTACCATTTTCATATCGTGCAGGTTAACATCGATGTTTTTTCCTGTATATTTGCGCACTCTTTCCAACTCTTCTGCAAGCATAGGAAGATCGAATTTCGTAGAGTTGAAACCTGCCAGATCACTCCCTTGCAGCCATTCGAGCACTTCATCGGCTATCTCACTGAATCTGGGACAACTTTCCAGTTGATCATCACTTATGCCGTGGATTGCCTGAGCGCTTGGTGTTATGCGTTTCTGGCAATTATTAGTATAATCCCATGGCTTTACTCTCCACGTTTTTATTCTTTCCTCGGATTCTGGCAATATTTTTACGAAGCAAAGTTCGATTATTGCATCCGAAGCAATATTGAGACCGGTGCTTTCTATGTCAAAAAACAGAATAGGCCTTTCAAGTTTTAACTCCATTTGCTAAAAAATTCAAATTAAACGGCTTTTAATCATTATGAAATCATGATAGGCATGAGTATGCCGCATATCTTTTCATTTTCCGCCTCTTCCTCAGACGGCGTTACCAGTGCAGCCCTTCTGCTGTCAGCGAATTTCATCACGATTTCATTACATGTCATATTGCTGAGTATTTCTGTAACGAAAGTCGATTTGAAGCCTATGGTAAGTTCTTCTCCGTCGTATTTGCATGGAAGTGTTTCGTGTGCCGCTATGGAAAATCCAAGGTCCTGGGCTGAAAGTTCAAGGCAATCCGGCTTCATCTCGAATTTAATCAGGTTTGAAGCCTTGTTTGTGCAGACAGAAACCCTCCTTACTGTATTAAGGAACTGTGCTCTGTCTATCCTGAGAATGTTAGAGTTGTTTTGAGGGATTACTTCCCTGTATTTTGGATATTTGCCCACCACGAGACGGCAAACTACCATTGTCTGCCCAAAAGTAAATACGGCGTTCTTGGAGTCAAAAGCTATGTCAACGTTTTCGACTTCTTTTCCGATAATTGACTTCAAGACCGCAGCAGGCTTTTTATGCAGGATAAACGAAGCTTTTTCAGATGTCTTTACGTCGCCTGTAGTATAGCAAATCAGTTTGTGCGAGTCAGAAGCTACCAATGTCGTACTGTCCGTGTCTATGTCAAAGAGAATTCCGTTCATTGCCGGCCTTATTTCATCATCTGCTGTGGCGTATATTGTTCCTGATATGCCTTCCATAAGACTTTGGGCCGGAAACTGTACATTGACTGCAGTATCATCTGTCGTAGTGATGGCCGGATAGTCGGCTGCCGGAAAATATGGCAGGCTTGAAGAGCCGCTTGTCCATCTGCATTCAAATGAACTTTCTCCTGTAGTAATTATTGATAGAGGCTGGTCAGGAAGCTCTTTGAGAAGATCTGATATATGTTTTGCCGGTACTGCTATCTGTCCGTCTTCCTCGGAACTTTCTACTTCCACCTCTGTTTTCAGAGTAAGTTCGGTATCTGATGCTGTGATTTCAAGTTTGTTCCCATTCAGTGAAAAAAGAAAGTTTTCAAGAATAGGCTGTGCTGATTTTGACGGAATCGCCTTGGATACGGCAAGAATCCCCTTCAGCAGTTCTGCGCTGGATATTATAAACTTCATATTCTCAGAAAATTTTAGTTACAAATGTACGAAAAAAATTGTGATGTTTGGCATATAATTTGACTTTTTCCACTTGTTTGCCTGACTTCGGATGTCCGTTGTCATCCTGTCAAGGCAAAGAAATGTAAAACCATAAAAATTATAAGATATGAAAAAAGGTGTTTTGATAGTGCTGCTTTCTGCTTTGGTTGGCGGTGTTACTGCATTTGCAGTAGTAAAGGCTTCGGAAAGCGGGGAAAAGCAAGTAGTTGTTTCTCAGGATGGCAGTTTGTATAGGACTGTCAATTTGTCACAGAGTGAGTATCCTGATTTTACTTATGCGGCTGAGTCTGCAGTTGATGCTGTCGTTTATGTTAAGGTAACCGCAGTAGATACGAGAAGGTCGGCTCCGAATTCTTTGTTTGACTTTTTCTTTGGCTATGAAGGTACTCCGGAAAGGAGAGAGAGAGTTGGAAGCGGATCAGGGGTTATAATAAGGCCCGACGGTTATATTGTTACTAATAATCATGTAGTTGACGGTGCTTCCAAAATAGAAGTTACTCTTAATAACAACAAATCATACGAGGCTACATTGATAGGTACTGACCCCGCTACGGATGTCACCCTTCTGAAAATTGATGCACAGGGACTTCCTGTTATACCATTTGGAGATTCGGACAAGTTGCGTTTGGGTGAGTGGGTCATTGCCATAGGCAGTCCGTATGATTTGAGATCTACTATTACCGCAGGAATTGTAAGTGCTAAAGGCCGTTCAATGCCTAATTATGACGGAGAGTTCAAAATTGAATCTTTTATACAGACAGATGCTGCCGTAAACCCCGGAAACAGTGGCGGCGCACTGGTGGACAAATCTGGAAATCTTGTGGGTGTTAATACTGCAATTATTTCACAGACAGGATCTTATACTGGATATTCGTTTGCTATTCCATCTAATATAGTAAAGAAGATAGCTTATGATCTTATTGATTTCGGTAGTGTAAAGCGAGCTGTTTTGGGAGTGACAATGACACCCCTTAATGATAAAATTGTTAATGAATTGAAACTTTCTTCATTTGACGGCGTATATATTACTGAGGTTTCGAAAGGAAGTGCGGCAGAAGAAGCCGGTGTAAAGAAGGGAGATGTACTTGTCGCCATTGATTCGGCAAAGGTGACAAACGGCGCTTCGGTGCAGGAAGCTGTAAACAACTTCCATCCTGGAGATAAGGCTGAATTGAAGGTTATCCGTGACGGAAAAGAGAAAGTCCTGAAAGTAGTTTTCAAGGGATCTGCAGCTGAAAACGGCGCAGTGGACGAGAATGGAGGAGTGGCTTTTTACGGCGCCAGACTTAAAGAGGCTCAGAAAGATCTGCTTGACAGACTCGGGCTAAGTCGCGGAGTGGAAATCGTGTCTGTAGGTCCAGGAAAGATAATGGATGCCGGAGTATCAGACGGATTTGTGATACTTTATGTCAACGACCAGCCTGTAAGCAAGCCTCAAGATGTACTGGATATTGTTAAGAAGTCCAAGAGGTCAGTCTTTGTGGAGGGTGTAACTTCATATGGAAAACCGTCTTATTTCGGCTTCGGAATATAGGAGTAATTAAAATATATGAGACAGCTTAAGATTACAAAATCAATTACCAACCGAGAGAGTGCGTCACTGGATAAGTATCTGCAGGAAATCGGAAGGGAGGAACTGATTACAGTAGAGGAGGAAGTGGAATTGGCCCAGCGTATCCGTAAAGGAGACCAAGTGGCACTCGAGAAGCTTACTCGAGCAAATTTGAGGTTTGTGGTTTCTGTTGCGAAACAGTATCAGAATCAGGGCTTAAGTCTTCCGGACCTTATAAACGAAGGAAATCTCGGTCTTATAAAAGCAGCTGAGAAATTTGATGAAACCAGAGGTTTCAAGTTTATATCTTATGCTGTATGGTGGATAAGACAGTCTATACTTCAGGCTTTGGCAGAGCAGTCCCGAATTGTCCGCCTTCCACTGAATCAGGTAGGGTCCTTGAACAAGATTAACAAGGCACTGTCCAAGTTTGAACAGGAAAATGAGAGAATGCCATCAACAGATGAACTTTCCGAGATGATAGATGTTCCTAAGGACAAGATTGCAGACACGCTCAGGGTTTCGGGAAGACACGTTTCGGTAGATGCACCATTCGTTGAAGGAGAGGATAACAGTTTGCTTGATGTTCTTGTCAACAATGATTCTCCTAACGCCGACAGAGGTCTGGTAAATGAGTCTCTGAACAGAGAAATAGAACGTGCATTATCGACTCTGGCGACAAGGGAGAGGGAAATTGTGAAATCATTTTTCGGTATCGGATGTCAGGAAATGACTTTGGAAGAAATAGGAGAGAGGTTCGGACTTACCCGTGAAAGAGTCCGCCAGATTAAGGAAAAGGCAATCAGAAAACTGAGAAGCAATTCCAGAAGCAAGCTGCTGAAAGGCTATTTAGGTTAGAAACAATAACGGAGGGTGACTCAAAAGACAATTTTCGTCACCCTCTTTTTATTATATCACGAAACAACATATCGCTGTCCCATGGGGACGTACATAACTATGGAAAATCCAGAAATATTTATAGCAAAAAAAGCTGTTGAAGCAGTAAAGGTTTTATATGGCGCCGAAGTGGAGCAGTCGGCTTTTCAGGTACAGATAACTAAAAAGGAATTTGAAGGAGACTATACATTGGTCGTATTTTCATTGCTCAAGATATCAAAGTCATCGCCAGAGGCGACAGGCAATGCAATAGGAGAGTGGATGCAGTCAAATTGTCCTGAAGTTTCCGGCTTTAATGTTGTAAAAGGCTTCTTGAACATATCTTTCTCCACGGTATATTGGAACGGACTTTTTGCAGGAATAGCATCGACAGAAGATTTTGGACAGCATGCTCCTACAGGAAAGACTGTTATGGTGGAGTTCTCGTCACCTAATACAAACAAACCTTTGCATTTAGGTCATATAAGGAACAATCTTTTAGGATGGTCCGTTGCAAAACTGCTTGAAGCAAACGGCCATAAGGTTATGAAGGTTAATCTTGTCAATGACAGGGGAATACATATTTGCAAGTCAATGCTGGCATGGCTGAAGACTGGAAATGGAGAGACACCTGAGACTTCCGGAAAAAAAGGCGACCATCTCGTAGGCGACTATTATGTAGCGTTCAACAATATGTACAAGGAAGAAGTTGACCGCCTGGTTGCAGGAGGAATGTCCAAAGAAGAGGCTGAAAAAGAGGCTCCGAGCCTTAGGGAGGCTCAAGAAATGCTTTTCAAGTGGGAGCAGGGTGATGAAGAGGTAGTTGCTCTTTGGAGGAAGATGAACAGCTGGGTGTATGACGGTTTTGACAAGACTTATTCAGCATTAGGCATTGCTTTTGACAGGACGTACTATGAATCGCAGACATATCTCTTCGGAAAGGCGCTTGTTCAGAAAGGGCTTGAAGCAGGTATATTTGAGAAAGAAGCCGACGGTTCTGTCTGGTGTGACCTTACTTCGGACGGGCTTGACCGCAAACTTCTTCTGCGTGGAGACGGAACGTCTGTATATATGACGCAGGATTTGGGTACAGCCGAACAGCGGTTCAGCGAGTATAGTCTTGACGAGCACATATATGTGGTCGGCAATGAGCAGAACTACCATTTTCAGGTCTTGAAACTTATTCTTAAGAAGCTGGGATTTGACTGGGCTGACAATATATATCATTTGTCATACGGTATGGTCGAGTTGCCTCAGGGTAAGATGAAATCTCGTGAAGGGACTGTTGTAGATGCTGATGACCTTATAGAAAAGATGTATCTGACAGCCAAGGAAACTTCACTTGAATCAGGAAAACTTGCCGATATGAGTGAGGAAGAGCAGGAGTCGCTTTTCAATATGATAGGTCTGGGGGCTCTGAAGTATTTTATCATTAAGGTTGATCCTAAGAAAACAATGCTTTTCGATCCAAAGGAATCAATAGATTTTAATGGTAATACAGGTCCTTTTGTCCAATATACGCATGCCAGGATAAAGTCCATTTTAAGAAAAGCCTCAGAACAGAATGTCGTTTATGGCGAGCAGTCAGTACTGGAAGGGAACAGTCTTACTCAAAAAGAAATTCGTATTATAAAGCTTCTCAATACGTTCCCTGCCAAGATAGGCGAGGCCGGAGACGCACATTCTCCTGCAGTGATTGCGAATTATGCCTATGAGCTGGCTAAGGAGTTTAACCAGTATTACCACGACACTCCGATTCTGAAAGAGGAGGATAAGGCTTTGTTGGCGTTCAGACTGGAACTTATCAGTGTGATTGCAAAAGTTCTGGTAAAGGCTATGTCTATACTCGGAATAACCCTTCCGGACAGAATGTAGATGTGTGTTTGAAAGTCAAGCCTGTCTTAAACGTCATATAGAATGCAGAATATGATTTTTTTGATGTTTTTTTCAGGAAAATTGGTATGAATTCGGAAAAATGTTTTTATACTTGCACCGAATTTTAATGAGTACTGTTTACTAAACATAGAAAGAAACTAAGACATGGAAAAAAAATCAAATGTTCAGAAGAAGAGGGCGGTTGTAAGTTTTGAAAACATGTCCGAAGAGTTGGTTGCTGCATTCAATGAAAAATATCCAAAAGGTTTCAGTGACTATTTCCCGGATCTTATAAAATATGACAAACCTGACGGCACAGCCTTTTATGCCGTTACGCTTGAGATTCCGGATGCTATATATCTTGTAAAGATTAAGGTAAAGACCGATGATGCAGATGATATAGAAAGATGGTTGGACGGAGATGATGATTCGGACGGTGCAGGAGACGACGGAGAGGGAGATGATCTTCCGGATGACAATATATCGCAATATGCGACTGGTGATGATGATAGTTCTGATTCTGACAACGACTGATTTTTATCTTGATATAAATTTAAGCTGGCCTTTATGGTCAGCTTTTTTTATTGTTTGCCTTAAGATTTGGAAATAATATAAAGAAACAGAAAAACTTCACTCTTTGTTATTCCGGAGACCTTTTTTATTACATACTTTTGTCTGCCAGAAAATCATTAAAAATATATCTGTTATGCGTTTGTGTGTTAAAATGAATCTCTGTTTATTCCTTTTTCTGTTTCTTTTTCATTCTTGTCGCGAATATGAGCCGGAACGGGTCAAACCTTTAGGCGAACATAAGGTAAAAGTCGAATTTGAAGTCTTTTCAGATAACGCTGATGTGAAAAGTTCTGTTCAGGCTCAGGAAAATTATATCAACAATACAGTAATTTGTGCATACGACAGAGATGGTATGCTTGTGGGTGAGGTGGAACTTTCCGGAAAATATACTGGATACATGACTCTGTTGACAGGAAGAACGTACGATGTTTATGCTTTGGCTAATGTTAAAGACTTTTCCGCACCAAAATATGAGGGAGAAATATTCGGAATGCGTTATGCTATAGGGGACATTTCAGAATTTGATAGATATGGATTCCCGATGGCTACCAGAGTCACGATTACAGTTTCTGAAAATGAGATGAAAGTAAGGCTCAATATGGTCAGGACGGTGTCACGTATTAGCTTTTCTGCAGAATCATCATCACTTCCGGGATTTAGGGTAACCTCAGTCCGGTTGATGAATGCTCCTATGGATGTGACCTGTTTTCGTTCCTCAAGTGCTGCTACCAGCACTGCAGACGGGGATAGTGCGACAGACCGTGATCTGGATATAATCAACTCGGGAGGCTCTGCAGATTTTTACATGTTTGAGAATTGTCAGGGGGTATTGTTGCCGGACAATTCTGATCCAAAGGAAAAAGTTCCGGGTAATTTACCTGCGGCAAAATCTGAGTTGTGTACTTATTTTGAAGTAACAGCTGTTTTGGACGGCACTTCCGGCTTGACAGGTCCTGTTACATATAGATTTTATCTTGGTCAGGACTTGGTATCTGATTTCAATGTTTTCAGGAATCATCATAATAAGGTGACTTTAGTTGTTACATCAGGAGGTCTGGACGAAGTTTCATGGAGAATAGACTCTGATGAACTTATTCCGGTTCCTGTACCCATAGTTGCTGTAGGTTCAAAGGGACTTATTTGCTACACGGATGAAAACGGTTCTGTCAGAAGGCAGACAGTAGGAACGCATACGTGGAATGATGTAATATTTGCAGGAGGCAAGTATGTTGCCGTAGGTGGCAACGGAAGTATAGCTGTTTCAAGCGACGGAGTCTCATGGGACTTGCAGATAGTAGGAACGGCTAACTGGCAGTCTGTGGCATATGGGAACGGGTGTTTTATTGTGGCAGGATATTATGAAAGGTTTGTTACAGGTTCATCCTATACTAAAAGAATATTTGGTTACGTAGCACGTTCTACAGATGCCGGGAGATGGACTTTGACTGAAGATGCAGATCATGCATGGTATGACATTATCTATGGAAACGGAGCTTTTCTGGCCTCTGGGTCATATGAGATGTGGGGCACATCAACTACATCATGGATCACAAAGAGATCATCAAACGGGTCAACATGGTATAAGCATGACTGTGGTAGCCGTGTTTATACATGTTTGTTGGCCGGTAAGAATGAGTATGTGGCACTTACATCAGGTACATATGTTTATTCTTATTATGGTCAGGACTGGTCAGCACCAAATTACGGAGGATTTGCAAATATTGATGAGGTGGTCTGGGATAAGAAGAGAAAATATGTAGCAGTGGGGCGAACCGGTAATGTCGTACATTCATCCGACTGCCGTAACTGGAGTGCATCCTCTGTTCCAGAGACAAAATCCTGGTATCATGTTACTTATGGCAAGGACCGTTTTTTTGCAGTCGGATCCGGAGGATCAGCAATATATTCTGCTGACGGGGAAACATGGTATAAAATAAATATGGGTATAACAAATACTTTATATTCAGTTTGTGTCATGAATTAGCAATGATAATTCTTTGAAAATTTTCAAACTGCTTATAAATTTGCGCTCTGTAATATGCAGATAGTTACTAGGAAACTGTCTAAATTCAGGACAGTCAGAATTTAGACAGTTTCGTATAAAGGAAATTTTATAGTTATGAAGCAATTATGTCTTTTTCTGGTATATACGGTTGGATGCGTCTTGTTCCCTGTTTCCTGTAAAAACGGGAACATTGTCCAAAATCAGGAAGAATATATACCTGATGCTCCTGTCTATTCCGATACAGCTATGTGGTTTACTGTACCGGAAGATGCTTCAGGAGAAGGTGCTGATGTATTTTATGTGGTTTCCACATGGGAATTGGACTGGAAGACTGATGAAGGCATGACGAGTCATTATGCTGATGTGTGGAGCACGGAGCATAGGAAAAACATGTCAACGGAAATATCCCGGATACAGGAGATTTTCGGTAAGGGAAATAACTTCTATTCTCCGTTTTACCGTCATATTACTTTGAATGTGTGGATGACACGGGATGAAGATTATATTACTGACAAGCTCCAGATTTCCATGGGGGATGTCAAGGAAGCATTCGATTATTTCCTGGACCATCACAACAGCGGGAGACCTATTGTTCTGGCAGGATTCAGCCAGGGAGGACGGGCAGTGGTGGAGCTACTCAAATATATGGATGACAAGACTGCGGAGCGTCTTGTAGCTGCTTATGTTCTTGGATATAAAGTGCCGCCTGAGTATTTGAAAGAGCCCACCCAAAACCGACCAGCCAGATATGCCGATGATCTTCTAGTTACAGTATGCTACAACTCCGTAAAGGACGTGAAATATATTAATAATACAATAAGTTCGCCTTGCGCATTCTGTATAAACCCTGTTAACTGGAGGACAGACACGACTCCTGCAGTCCTTCACGATACCATTACTGTTACTGTCGCTCCGAAGTATAATGTACTTGTACTTGACGGATATGAAGGAAAGGAGTATGCTCCTGTTTTTGATTTTATCAATGTAGGCGATTTTCACAGTGCTGAGCCTTGGCTCTATAGCGGCTGTCTTTCGGAAAATGTGGCAAATCGTGTGTCACTGTGGTACTCATCCCACAGTGACACTGTTACAGGCAAGTAGAACGTCATTCCAGACTCTTTCCTTGCCTTTTTCATTGAGGATTTCGTGTCTCATTCCAGGGTAGAGGATTGATCTGACATTAGTATATCCCACTTCTTTCATCCTGGATACAGCTTCTTCGAATTTATGTCTGTTTATCAGACATGGGTCATCCTCTCCCGATATGAACAGGATAGGAAGTGATGGTTTTTCTAATTTCCAGTCTTTTTTTGAATATGCATCCTGCATAAGGGAAAAGAGGTTATGGAAGCCGTTTGCCGTGAACTGGAAGTTGCAGTAAGGATCTCTGTCGTATTTTGAAACTATTTCCGGGTCTGAACATATCCAGGAATTTACAGACTTTTCGTGACTGAAAGGCTTGTTGAATGCTCCGAATGCTATTGACTGTATGAGTTTTGGCCTTGCTTTCCTGCCGCATAGTGCAGAAAAAGCCGATGCAAGCAACTTTCCGGCTCCTGCGCCAGGATTCTCGCTTGGGCTGCCGCATACGATAAGGCCATTTATTGAGGCGTCATACCTTTTGGTAAAAGAACGTACGGCCATCGAACCCATACTGTGTCCGAAAAGAATGAGCTGAAGACCCGGGTATCGGCTTTTGGCCCAGTCTCCGACCAATTTTATGTCATTTACCATGGCAAGGTACCCGCCTTCGTAAAAATATCCCAGATCTTTGTCTGATTTTACAGATTCTCCGTGACCCCTGTGGTCGTGTATGACGCAAATGTACCCGTTCCCAGAAAGATATTCCATGAACGGAATATATCTTTCCTTGTGTTCGCACATTCCGTGTACTATCTGGATTATACCTTTGGGCTGTTCCAAAGTCGATTTAAAGTATGAAGTGTCAGTAAAAAGCACACTTATGGATAGCCCGTCAGAGCCTGATATGAGGCTGGTTTTTACAAATCCATTTTCTGTTCTTGTCTCTTCGTTCATAGTGAGATAAATTTGCATTCAGGAAAATCAAATAACTCTTAAAGTTACAAAAAACTGATGATGTATAATAATACACCATCAGTTT
>URDD01000031.1 GCA_900546395.1 uncultured Bacteroidales bacterium
AACATCGGAGAAATTGAAAAATCTCGGAATATCTACACGGGGTTCACCGAATGCTTACACATATTCTACCTTAGCATAATCCTCGTCTTTATTGATCATAGGTTTATCATCAGTATCATAGAAGGCAACAGACGTCATATTATTATGAGCATCATAAGTCATTCGGCAAATATGATAGTCTTGAACTGCAGGTTTACCATATCCGTCATAAATTATAATTTCTGTCTGGTTGCCTCTTGAATCGTACTTTGATCTAATTTCAGGAGATGTACCTTTGGATTTCAATGATATTGGTTTACCATTAACTCCTAAATTCTTCTCATATACTACATTATTATACTGATCGTATTCTTTTATTCGTTCATGGGTATCAATATTGTCTGTGGATGGTTTTCCATCAGCTTTCCAGAATGAACGATTAGTTCGATTGCCTCGATCATCATAAACTCTCTTATCCACAGCATATTTGTACTCTGGATGATTGGTTAATGTTCCATCAAGTTTATGATACGATGCCTCAATAATTTGGTTATTATCATCGTACTTATAACGTTCAACAAGAGTACCGTCCATTAGACTTCCTTTCTCATCAGTGTAATACCGTTCTACTAGGTTGGATTTAGTATCATACTTATTGTGTTCGCTATATACAAGTTTCTCAGACTTATCGTAGTATTTTTCTATTGTACACTGATTAGTCGCTGAATCGTATTCAAAAATGGCCATAGCGGTATTACCGGAATTACATAACTTCATATTCTCATCATACAAAGCCACCTTTACACGATTGCCATAATCATCATACTCAGATGTCATACATGCATAAGAATCAGAAGTCATGACTAACTTACCTTCTTTGTCTAAGCATTCAATTTTTGTATTATTGCCTCTAAGGTCATAAGTATAACGAATAATTGAAATTCCGTCCTTATTTGTTGCTATATTTCCTTCTGCATCTAAGAATGATCTTTCTATCTCTTGATTTCTATCATCATATTTGTGACCTATTTGAGCATAAAATCCGTTAACATTTGCAATATTTCCATTGATATCAATTGCAGAATACAAAGTGTTATTACCATTAGGATCATATTCATATATGCCACCATGGTTTCCAGCTGACAATTCTATAGGATTTCCTGACACATCATAATAACGTACTGACATTGGCTGTCCGACTGCATTTCGTTCAAACTTAATTTGCCCGTAAACATCACCATCTTCAGTCATTTCTGTAGGATTTTTATATGCATCTTCAAAAGTCACTGATATAACAAAGCCATTGTCATCATATTCTGACCTGCTTGCCGAGTAGCCAGAGGAATTCAGAATCCTATTTCCATTTTCATCAAATGCGACAGTAAGAATATTATTTCCCCTTTCATCATAATAAAAACGTGTACCGGCACTGCCTTCGTCATTTTTAGTACTAGGTTTCCCATCTAACGTAAGATAATATTCATGGGTGCGATTTCCGTACTCGTCGCATTCAAACTTATATCTGCATCTACCCATACCATCATCAGACGCAGTTCCATCAGACGTAAGATAAATAGCTGAAATGCAATTATCTTCATCATCATATTCAAACTTCTTGATTGCCATGCCATTCTTATTTCCTCGAATTGAGCCATCAAGACCAACATACTGAGTTTCAAGTATAAGTCCGTCTTCATTGTACTTATATTTGATTCCGTGTACCAGATCATCATTTACCATCGGTACATTCTGATATCCTGCAAACTCCCTATATGTAACAAGACCATCATCGTTATAGGTAAACAGATAACGGGTAATCGGCGTATTGCCATCTCCTTGCATACTGATATTTGTAGAACCAGCACTTAAGCAAATCTCTGTTCCATGTTCATCATTAAGTTTTAGGATAGCTGTTCTAAGATTCGGTTCGTAATCAAGCCTATACAAGAATTGTCCAACATTGTCATAAACATCCTTATAATCAATCTTACCATCGGCACCATATACAAATTTCGCATCTGCAAAACGTGTCAATGCACCTTCTGAATCAGAATGTTCAATTACTTTATCTGCTGAATTCACGAGACTTACTCGCTGCAACTTCCAATTACGATATTCAAATCGATATGATTTATCTCTATGTTTTACATCTTTTTTCCTCAATCTATGAACGCCTTCTGGTACACCCCAATACTCAGCATAATCTTTATAGTATTGAACTTTTGTTCTTGAATAATCGACAAATATCGCTCCTCCTGCGACAACAAGAGCAATAATTGAAGCAGTAATTATTTTCAGGGTTTTCTTATAGGCGTGTTTTTTCCACGTTCCATTTTCAATATAGTTATCCAACTTATCCTTGATATCTTTTGCCATTGGACGTTCCCAAGGCGTAGGAGCCATACAAGAATATATTAGTTCTTTCAGTTCAGGACTGATTTTCTTTGAAATTGTCGGAATTTTATCGCCTAATGACTGAGCCAATCCGCCGCTCTCTCCAAATGGCACTTGTCCTGTCACTATTTCATACGCCATAGCTCCTAGAGACCAAATATCACTTGCAAAAACAGCTGGCATACCATTGAATCTTTCAGGGCCCATATATGCCTTTGTTCCACAAAAGCCGCTAACTACAGAGTCATCTACATTTGCAGCAGCGCTGATTCCAAAATCACTAATCAAATAATCACCTGAATGACTGATTAGAATGTTATCGGGTTTGATATCCTGATGCACAACCTTATTCTCATGCAAATAGGCTAATCCAGCAGAAACATCACGTAGAATTTTTATGATTGTCTGCTCATCCGCATTGCCAACATACTTTGCAGCTGATCCATTCTCACAAAACGGCATAACAAGGTATGGATTCCCTTCAAAAATATCATAACTGGATGGGGTAAGAAGATTCGTATGATTCAAGTTGAATACTGATGTGAACTCATGTTTGAAATTCTGAATCCCAGCGGTATCCATTGCCTTATTTGAGGAGAAAATCTTCAAGGCGACAGGTAGATTATTAGCCTGCAAATCTACTGCTTTCCACACCTGTGCAGAAGCACCTTCGCCCATGCATGAAATAAGCATGTAGCGGTTATTAAAATATTGATTAGCCTTAAGTTCCATGATTATATTCTAGTTAGTTTGGTTGTATCTATATAAATAACTGTCGAGTCAGTAGCTATATCAAGTGTATCTTGCTCTATACTCTCATTTATAGGTGTTGATAATATCGGGGTCAATTCTTCGTTATGCGAATCAACATCTTCCTTTAGAATCTCTCGCTTGGCTTTGATCGACGGATGGCCTTTATCGAGATTTCGTACCACTTTGTCGTCTGTCAAAGAAGGTCTTTGTTGTGGCAAGATCTCTTTAACAACCGTATCCGTATTAATTTGCCGATAGGTACTATCTCCTGTTGGTAGATTGACAATCTGATCAATTGGAGGTTTCTGGTCTTCACCAGCTTTGTGGACATCATTCTTCAATAGAATCACACATCCTAAGCCGATAATTATCAATATTAAGAGTGTTATAATTATAGTCAGATGCTTTCTTTTGACATGGACAGACTCTTTCCAAAATGGTTTAACTTCGCCTTGCGACACTAAATCTATGTGGTCCGGACACGCATCTCCGCCAGAAAACTTGCATAAGATCGTTGTCACATTATCGTACCAATCAGCATCCCTAGCAGCTTTCCACAACTGTTCTTGACACCGGCATACAGAATCATAATTGGTGGCGATTATACTTTGAATTTCACTATCACGAAGGACCCCACTTAATCCATCGCTACAGACTAATATAATGTCACCATCATAAACTTTGTAATGTCTAGTATCAGGCTTAGCTTTTTTCGTAGGATCTCCTAGACTCCTCGTAATTATGTTACCTTGAGGGTGATCAAACGATTGTTCATATGTTATTTCGCCATTATCAACAAGTTCTTGAACATAGGAATGATCTTTAGAAAGGGGTCGCAAACCAATCTTTTCATTGTAACAATATGCTCTACTATCACCAATCCAAGAAACAGTTAGTCTGTCTTTATATAACCATAACAATATGAGAGTACTGCCCATTCCTTTTCTATCCTCACGTTGAGCAGCCATTTGTTTTACTTGTTCATCAGCAGAAATGATTACTTTTTCAAGGTAAGACTGTCTTGAACTATCGCTTTCTGCGATTTTTTTGGTTATCTTCTCTGGCGAGAAAAAGAATTTTACTGTATCTATTGCAATCTGAGATGCAACTTCACCGGCATTCATACCTCCCATACCATCTGCTACAACCATCAGTAACCCGAGTTCATCCAATGGCAACCATTCTTGAAATTTCTGGTTAGAGAATGATGGATCGGAAAAATTTAAACAATAGAACATGTTGTCCTCATTCCCTTCTCTCGGGGCTGAGGAGTCATATTTTCCAGCAGCATCTGTAAATGCCGTGAATTGAAAATAATAACTATTTTTCATTTTCTATAAGATTATCAATTGGAGTTAAACCTGCGCTATCTTTAATGATTACTGCTGGCTCAACAATGCGAATGATATCCCATTTTTGCATATCCGTTTTATTACGCACAAACACAGCATCTAAATAAAAACCTAATGAACCAGGAGCATTGTTGAATGGTACCACATAAAAACCACCAAGAATGATTTCCTGTACATTGGGTTGTTTAATACTTATATACCCTTGTTCATCTGGTTGTGGGAACTCCCTTTTAAAAACATTGAAGCCAATTTTATTGTCCGCATCCTTACTTTGTGTCATCCAAACAAACCATCCATTAGAAGATAACTCTCTCTTAGTATTTATAACTAGGCCACAATTGTATGTAGAATCCTGTAGAATGAAATATTTATCTTCAATTGCATAAACAAGAGAATCTGAGGCATGGTGTATACGATTCCTGGTATGGTTGAAAGTCAGCATCATACAGCCAGGGTTTTAATATATCTTCTTGAAACACAATTCCTTCAGTAGTAAGAATTCCAACAAATGGAACTGAATTAAAACGAGGTTGTCCGTCTCTTCCAAAGCGTTGACCTGATGTATCTTGAAGTGCGTAGTCCTGATCTAGTAAAATAACGGTATTAGACATAGCTAGTTCAATAAGTTCTGCTCCAGTATTTAGATTGGCAGGAAACTTAAATGTTGATTGCCCATAAGACAATGTAAATACATTTATAGCAATTAATATTGCAATTATCCTTTTCATGATTTTGTCTATTTTATTCTTGATATTGGAGTCGCACATCCGTAATTACCTCCATAAATCATCGTGGACACAATTCCTACAACTTGCATTTGTCCGTTAATGTTTGCGAAAACAGGTCCTCCAGAATTACCACCTTGGACACCACCCGAGATGAGAATCATACCATTTGCATCTAATCCGTCTCGTCCTTTTGAAGCAGAGGCATAAATTGGATTTATTTGACTAGGGCTTTCAGCTCCAAGAGATGCAGGATATCCCATAACATATAATTGTTCTCCAGCCTTAATATTTGCTGTTGCTTCACGTGTCGCTGCCGTCAACTTGCTTGATCTGTTGTAAGTCTGATAATATGCCCAGTCATTTTCTCTTCCACTTGTGCAACCAATGACATCATATCCATTATCCAAAGTACCAACTACTCTATCGTTAGACAGATCCATAACACAATCAGAAGAAGAAAACTCGATCACTCTGCCATCTCTAGAATAGGCTGTTATAACTGCCTCTAAATGTCTGTCGGGCACCAGCATTTGAGCCACATACATATCGAACCGCCAAGGGGTAACGCAATGGCGTGCTGTTACTAAGCGCCCATCATCGAGGAGGAAAGCTGTGCCAGTCCACATGCATGGCATCCATGCAGCTTCTTCTGGAGATTGAACAGGATTACCTCTTTCGTTAACGAGATAGCCGTCTTCATTGAGTAATGGTACTTGTAGAATGTCTCCATTATAGTAGATAGCACCTACAATAAAGTAAATATCATCTTTATATGGTTCAATTACTGCGGGAACATTTACACTACCCTGATTTCTGATTTTACTCTGCAAAGCAGCCAACTCATTTTGTGCAACTCTCGCAATAGAATCACTCTGTTTTTGAGCTGCAACGATAGCTAGTTCTTGCTGCTTATTTTCATCTCCTAACTTTTTAATAGTATTTTCTTGTTGCAAGATAAGCTCTTTACTGCTAGCAATTTGTTCACCTTGGTCTTTTATTAAAGCACTTTGCTTACCTATAACAATACCACCAACAACACAACAGAGCAATAGGAAGGAAGCTATACCCCAAATGGCTTTTCTATATGGTCTAAGAGCCTGCTGTCTAAATAGACTCATCCTATTTGTCAAACCGATGCTCTTTACTAATCCATTATTTCCCGAAGGGATGATAAAGCCCAGCTTAGGGCCATTGGTCGAGAGTTGAATTTCATCTCCACTTTGCAAATACCACTCTTTGTCTAGTTTAATGCCATTTAGGAATGTAGTATTCGTAGTAGACAACGGTAATATCTTCCAGTTCTCGCCATCCTTTACAATTGCAGCATGCCTTCTGCTTACTGTTGGGAATCCCTCATCAAAACGCACTTGACATCTTGAGTCGCGACCAATCTCAATCTGATCCACAATAATCTTTTGGCTTTCGCCCATTCGATGATACTTGGAACTCACCTTATGCTCTAGAATATAGTATCTTCTGTCATTATTACCCATTAATGACTGCATACCTGAGCCAACTGATCCGGAAAAAGATCTGTTATACTGACGTTGCGTCTGTTGTGTTGCGTGTGACATAGCTATTGTGATAATTATTAATAATTTTCCACTCTTATTTTGACATCACCAATTGAAATGATGTCTCCAACATTTATATACATTCCTTTTTGAGGCACTGAGTCCGAGTTAATATATGTTCCATTTAATGACTCCTTCCATTTAGATGGTAACGACGGCTCCCATTGTCCATCGCGGATTAGCCATTTGTTTGTTGATCGATTATGTTCTATTGTACAATGCTTCCTTGAAATGTAGGTACTCTGATTCTCTAAAATTTCAATATCATTCCGAATCAGAGCATCTTTACGTCCAAGTGTGAATAGAGACTTATTCATTGATAACATATCTGATAAACGATATATTTTGCCGAATTCTTCCCCTTGCATTATTCGTAGCAATATTTTACTATCTGTAGAAGTAACATTCTCTACTTGACAGTGAGGTTCTTTCTTTTCTGCTATGGATCTATTAGGTAATAAGGATATAACAGTGTCAACTGACGATAGTCTTTTGGTATAATCCGGTGTAAGACAGCCATCAATTACTTTTAACCATTGCTTCCCGTAACCATTTCGTGCCTCAGATAATAGAGTCCGATTCCACAATCCCTTTTTACTTTTATCAAGATATGGGACTAAATCCTTATGCGACGATAATTGTCCGAAAGGCATTTCATATGTTAGTAATTGGTACATCATTACGCCAAAAGAGTATATATCCGTAGTCGGCAAAACCGTTGCATCTCCTCTCTTGGGATTTACTTGTTCCGGAGGCATATAGGCGTAAGTTCCAAAAACCTCTTTAGGTGTACCTATAATATTCCTTTCGGTCATTCTCTTGTTGCGATCACCGGATATACCAAAATCTGTAAGAACTGCTGTACCATCAGATCGAAGCAGAACATTCTCCGGCTTTAAATCTCTATGTACTTTACCATTTTTATGTAAGTCCCTTAAACCTAGAAGTATTGATTCTGCGATTCTAGAATAATCTGATACTCGACCATTTTCTGCAGCTGAAATAAGGTCTCCTCCCGAGCAATATTCCATAATAATATATGGATTACCATTAATTAAGCCTTTATCTAATGAATGCACCAGATACTTGCTAGGGATTCTACTTGTCTCATATTCCATATCGAACCTTTGGATAAGTTTAGTGCGTATCTCAGGCTCGATTTTCCAAAGCATTAATACTTTTAGGGCAAACACCCCACCGGACAAGTCTTTTACCTTGAAAACTTGTCCGAAGGCTCCTTCACCAAGCATATTGGCAACAATATATTTATTGTCGATAAGATCCCCTTGATGAAGATTACATTGGGTTGGTATAAAATTATTTTGCTGCATTGCCATCGTTAAAGCGGAACAACTGATTGCCCAACATTACGATATCGCCATTCTGTAATTCAATTTCTCTCGTTGCTAAAACAAAAGTAGTGTGCTGCTCACTTTTGTCAAGAATACACCAATGCCCATCTTTGTACACCATTTCAGATTGTTCCTGGGATGTAATTGTTTTGTTATCAGGCATAGTATTACTCCTTGTCAGCATAATGCTATCTTG
The DNA here is from genome assembly GCA_900546395.1 of uncultured Bacteroidales bacterium. Taxonomy (GTDB): domain Bacteria; phylum Bacteroidota; class Bacteroidia; order Bacteroidales; family UBA932; genus Cryptobacteroides. The sequence goes on from URDD01000031.1 coordinate 8,329, forward strand.
AAATTCCTCTGTTTGACTAGCTTTTGAAATAGGATTACCATTCCAATCAATAGGTAACAGAGTACATATATTGTCTCTTCTAGCCCACGGGTTAATTGTTGCATTTCTTGCTATTACCTTCTTCGGTTTATCTTCACTCACAATATTTACTGCATTTCCGCATGACGGACAATACTCTGTTCCATCTGCCAATGGATATCCACATTTAGGGCATGTGGAGGAATCCGGAGATGATTGATCAGAAGAGTGAGAACCATAGGGTCTGCTCTCTCTGATAGTTTTTCTCAAATTCTCTTGAATGAGTGAAAATGATTCTTGAACAACAGGTGAGCCCAATGAAGGTTGGCCGGATTCTAATGGTTGTTTGCATTTCTCGCAGACTGTTGCTCCATCTGGATTGCTCCATCCGCAATTTTGGCATCTCATAATAGTCAGTAGATATATGTTGCTCAGACCCCTATAGGCAACGGTACATAAAAAAAGTGTGGAGCCTATTCCGTTTATCTTCCTGAAGGTTGTGGTAAGACCCGATTAGAAATAAACGACACAATACCCCACACTCGGATAGATATGGGGTATCAAGGCACAGAATGTACCCATCCTCATTAATCTATACGAAAGTGAGTGTTGTTCCGTGCCATCCTTCTAATCAAGAAAACTACCACATTTTCAGAAAAGGACTTGCGAAAAACACTTTCACAATATGTAACGCCAAGCGGTTAAAACCGGATGACTCCACAAATGTAAGAAAAAGTTTTTATAAACGGACAACACTCACTGGGGTATTGCATCGGATAAGATATAAGACTAACCCTCACTCTGCACCTACTGAGGTATAGGAAGCCCGCTCCCGAACAGGCATAGTCCGCGTAACCAAACTGATTCCGTGTGCCTTAGCCAACTGAAAAAAGGTCTTGATGGTGATTCCATGTCCGCCAGCTTTGAGACAGCGGTCATATTGCTTGTCAGCCTCGATAGCACTATACTCCGGATGGAATCGACTCAGACGATGAAAATAATCACGTCCAGCCTCTCCAAGGGCATCACTGAGAGCAAAGCCAAGATCTCGCCAGTCAGCATAACTCGAAGTTATATCTACACGCGACTCCTCAATTCGTGAAGTTATCGTTTCAATATCAGAAGCATCTCTGCCGGTGCTGGAAACAATAGCCGAAGCTGGATGTTCGGACTCCGTGCCCTTAATTTCCAGCCACTCATGTGGATTAAAAGTATTCTCAGTATTCATGATTTCTATAGATTTTTAGGATTTATATATGCCTCCGGATCATAGGGAAGAAAACAAGCACGCGAGACATCCTTTCCAGATTTATCCGTCTCAAGCCCATACGTCTGCCTCAGATAATTAGCGACTGCATTGAAGTATTCCGCATGTGAAACCTCGGCTGTATTGATGTTTATAATCCATTTCAGACCATCGCCGGAAGGGCTGCGAAAAAGCAACTCAGTAGCAAAGCACCTATCCTCCAGCAGCATCTGGAATGTAGCATTTACGTCTGTGAGATGGTCAAAGTCAATGCATAAGTATCCGCTATGGTCAATCAATGCCTTGTCGCTTCTACTACCGAACGTACCAGAGAAAGTACAATAGTCAAAGTTTGCAGCTTTATAATTCCTTGCTCTCTTCACATCTGATAATGACCGTAACTTCTCTGTCCTATCCTTTGCATAAGGCCTTGAAATATAATTATACGCATCAACAAGCATAATATTCTTATGAGGAGCCGTATTCGTAATCGGATGTTTGAAGAATGTAAAGCGAACATCGCCAAGCCCGAGAAACAGATCATCAGAAATTCTCCGATAAAGAGACTGCCCATCAAGTCGATAATGCCTTCTGGCAAAATCAAAACAATCTCCGTCAGAAATAGTCTCCGACAAATCCTGATGATAAGCACACTCCGGTGACATCACCTTTCCTGGCTCCTTCTTCTCGATCCATATCTTCAAAGTCCTTTTGCCGTTATCGAAGGGATTGCGACAAACGCCGCAGTCCCTTCCAACAACCTTTATAAGAACTTCATCCTCAGGAAAGAATTGTCTTAAGATATGAGCATAAATATTCAAACCATACGAAGTCTTTGACAAAATCGCCTGTTTCGTAAGATTATTCTTTCCCATAGCGATCCTCAATTTTTGTCATGATGTAGTTATTCCGAAGAATCCTCTCAATATCCTCCCTCAGATAATAAATCTTGCGACCGATGCGAGTGTATGGAATAGTACCATTGCTACGTAAAGTTTGAAGAGTGCGAGGGCTCACATGAAGCATCTGCATGATATCCTGACCATCCAGAAGGTTTTCAAGATCAATATTCGGCTTATTTCTGTCCATGACCATTCCTCCTACCGAAAAGTTCAATAGCATACTCCACATCCACGATAATCTTACGCCCATTCTGCGTAACCGCCTCCTTGATAACATTATCCTTATAATGCTGAGCCGTGGCATGTGAACATCCGAACAGTTCCTCTATACCCTTGATACCATACACATAACGCTTAGGAGCAGCATTCCCACGCTTGCTGACATTCTGACCGGCAGCAGTCTCAAAGATCTCCTGCATCAGAACCTTAAGATCACCTATCGTCATCGCTCCGATAGGCATTGAGTCGTCAAATCCAATCATTGTAATTTCATTTTGGAATTATGACCAGTTTGAGTGGTGGTAAGCATTCTTGCTGGTCGGGCGACTTCCGGACAGGTGATACCACTTCGCCTGTTCGTATCGTACTGGCAAAGTAAGGTAGAGTCAAGGTGGATTCATACCATCAGCACCATTGGTGGTGTTCCAATGGTGCTGATACATAAATATGTAAGTGATTGATTTCAAGGACTGTTATTTTCCGTAACGAATTTTCTTATCGAAATACCCTTCTTTGCTCAGCTGCTGGGCGACTTTGGCAAGGTCTCCTGCTGAAAGGGTCTTGCCTTGATCAGATGTCAACAAGCCATCAATCTTTCTCCAGTCTTTCTTGTTGAGTGGCAGGAAGAAACGGTGGTCATAGCAATACTGCACAAACGCACGATTCGAAACAAGCAAATGTCCAGTATCATCAATCTGTCCATCCGCCATTGCCTTCGCTAACTCTTCAATGGTGCATAATGGTACGATTCTCTTATTTGAATCGCCAGAACCCATATAATGCAGAGCCATAGTCTGAGTCCAATCCATCGAAACCTCTTGCGAATCCGTCGTAATCGTCTCGACAAGTTTTACCCCGCATTGACTCTGAAAGTCGAATACGGGGATTCTGATATCATTTTCATAGAGGCAGCCTTGGATGATGTTGCCGAGGCGTTCAAGTGCAAGGCCGATAGTGCGAATGTCGTGGAAACAAGGCTTATCCCATTTGTGATTATAGTCGCCTAAGGGAATTTTCAGATATCCTACGGCTTCAAGCATCGTGTGTGCTTTCTGAAGGCAGTTCATAATGCAGGCAAAGAAAGCATTCACATCAAGGGCGTTCTGGTCAGTCTCCTCCGGATAGTGGTAATAAGCAGCAGGAGCACGCACATCCATCATCAGCCGATAGACATACCTTTTGAGCCCGATCACATCAGTCCTGTAATCATGAATAGAACCATAGATCTCATCTCTGAGACCTCTCCAATCATTATAATTGCCGATTAATGGATTTTCCTGATACGTGACAATAAACCTTGTCGCCTCAGATTGGGTTAAAGAAATAGAATCCAACGAGTTATTGCCGTTAGCGACAGCCATACACCGGAGCAGGGAGAGGGCAGCCTCCCCCGCGAACGTATGTATGAATTCGTTCACGTACGACATATTTAGTGATGTTATTGGATTTTCTCATTCGAAGTGTTGGATTCCCGATCCGAGTCAAATATAGGAATTTATGTTGGACTGCAGAAAGGATTTTGAAGAAAAATTTGTCAACTTTTCAACAATCGCAATTTGGGCAACGCTGTTGCCCTTTTTTGAATTTGCTTAATGGTGTTGACCGGATTTCAGAGGATAAGATTTCGGCAACAGTGTTGCTGAAATTCGTAAACACCGTTTACGATATCATGAGAGACGTAAAATTTTAGTACAGATTTTGTTAATCCGGAAAATATATCTACATTTGCAGAGTCAAGGGGAATTCGCGTAAGGGATGACAACCCTTTCTACTACGGTAGTTTCGAGCCCCAAAGTATAACAGCCACTCTTCGGAGTGGCTGTGTTGTCTATAAGGCTGTGATGCAATATTGCACTTTGTCACCTGTTGACTTTTGGAGTCCGACTGTCATCTTGATGTTATCCAGCTGCATGATGTACATCTTTAAGAATGGTTTCTGATTCCTAGTATTCTTCTTTGGTGGCACTTCTGCAACTTTCTTGGACTTGGTCAGAAGTTCTGACAGTCTCATTACTGCTAATGTGGACTCGTACTGCCTTGCAGCTTTTTCTGCAGTCTCTGTAATCGATAGATATTTCACCAGAATATAATCCTGCAGATCTTCGTTCCACATTTTCTTTTCAGGGTTTTCTGCGATCCACCCTGCATAGAAGTCTTTGATGATCTGATCTCTCAACTTGACTTCTTCTCTACTGTTTCCCTGAGGTATTTCCATGTCTTTTAGTTTTATTTTCTGCGAAGAGAATGATTATCTTCTATGGTTCTTCAAAATCGGTTTGAATTGCTTTATACCTTATAATATATAGAGAGGCTACATTCCCCAAGCGTTGTCGATGAGTTTCATGGCATCGGCTTTGGTCTTTTCTGCGATGTCAATGTATGGACGCATTGCTTTGTAATCTGAATGGCCGGTCCATTTCATTACGACCTGTGGCGGTACTCCGTTGGATAGGGCGAAGCAGATGAATGTTCTTCTGGCTGCGTGGGTTCCGATGAGAGTGTACTTTGGATAGGTTTCTTCTACTCGCTGACCTGCTCTGTAACATACGATGGTTATCGGAGTGGTGAATCCGCACAATTCGCCAAGATCCTTGAGATAGTGGTTCATCTTCTGGTTTGAGATTACCGGCAGGGCAAGTCCGAATGGGAACTGCTCGTCTTTGTATTTCTCAAGTATTGCCTTTGCGTTTTTACTGAGGTCTATAGGAAGACGGTCGTTGGTTTTCTGAGTTGTGATGTAGATTTTATCTCCGTCGATGTCGGTTCTCTTGAGGGCTGCCATATTGGAATATCTGAGCGAGGTGAAGGCACAGAAGCAGAAGAGGTCTCGAGTCTTTGCAAGAGCTCCGGCTTCCTGGACTGTCTTTTCGTATTCTTCTCCGTTGGCATCATGCAGTTTGACCTTGGTTCCGTTCTTTGGAATCTCGTAGGTGTAGAGTTTGAGCAGTTCTTCTTTGGTGAGGAAGATTACAGGTTTGTCAAGGACTTTGAACTTCGGACGGTATTTGTTGACGGCTTCCTCCTGACAGTAACCCTTGCGGATGGCCCAGTTCAGGAACCACTTGAGATTGTTGTAATGCTTCTGAACGGTCTTTTCTTCCATGTTGCAGACTTTTCTCAAATGCATAATGAAACGACTGAGTCCTTTTTCGTTGAAATCACGGAACTCGAGTCTCTTGCCGAACGATTCTAAATGAATCTTGAAGGTATGCCAGTTCTTGAGGGTGGCTGCAGCCCACTGATTAAGCACGCTCTCTTCTTTTACGAATTGATCAAAGAATTCATAGATGAGTTTTACCGGAGCCTCTTCTGCTACCTCGGTAGGCGTGAGATCATCGCCTAGGGAGATGGCTGTTGCAAGTTGTTCTTTGATTTCGTCAAGTGTAGGGCGAACTTTAAGATCATTCTCATATTCTGAAAAATGCAGTTTGATTTTCATAATACGATTATTGATCTTGCGGGAAGGTATGCCTTTGGAGTTTGTATAGCGTACTTTGACCTGGCCGGATTCTTCCCATGCTGCAGGGTCAACACTATATCCAAGGGTCGTAAGGAGCCTTGTTTGACGAATATTTATGGAGATTGTTATGGGGGCTTCTCCTTTTTTGTTTACTTTTGGGTGTAGATAAAATTTAACTGGCATACCTGTTTGTATTAAAAGTACAAACAAATTTACAAACAGATTTTGAAATATGCAAGTATATTGGGTTAGATTGTATTATACTTATATCGCTGTGAATTAAGCATATACAATACTCTGGAGAACTCTAAAAATATGGGTTCGACTCCGACTATCTCCACAATACAGAAACACCGTTACAGCGCATTGTGACGGTGTTTTATCATATATGACGGCTTCTGTGGGATTACCGAAACGTAGCAGCACGACGGATCACGTAATCCATTCATTCATTCCCCTTTTTTCAATTACACAAAATGCAATTCGGTACGAAAACTCCGGGTCTGCGGTACCAATCGGTCGCCAAAGTGCATTTTGTACGGAAAAGAGGCCTCTGCGGTACGGAATGCTTGAAGTGACTTCGATATTACACCTTGATAACAATTTCATCCGGAAAAACAGGTCTTTTTCCGGACAAGTGACGCATTTCTACTGCTTTGTCCGGAAAACACCCCCTTTTCCCGGACAAAATCGGAGGCACCAAAATGGAAATGACCAGAGTCAACTTTTTTCAGAGACAGACTGTCAACAAATCTGGCATCCATTGATATGTCATTAAGATTGTTCAGGTCGCTGAACACGCTCACCTTACCAAATTTGGTTACTCCTGTCATAAATGCAAACCTGATGCACCTGTCCTGTGTCTTCAGCACGGAATAGATCTCTTTAAGAGTGGACCTGAACTCCTCCTGGAGCGCATCATCACCGATAGACTGCAGCATTGGCTTGTCATACTCGTCCACAAGGATAACTACGCGCTTGCCTGTCCTTTTCGAGTCCAACAATCGCAAGATTCTCGAAAAGTTCCTTCTTCCCGCTAAAATACGCCTCCAGAGTGGATAACAACAGGGACTTGCCGAACCGCCTCGGGCGGCTAAGGAAATAATACCTTCCCTCTGGTGCCAACTTGTACACCAGAGCCGTCTTGTCGACATAGACATAGTTGTCTTTACGCAGACTTTCAAAGTCCTGGACGCCGATAGGGTAAATCATAGTCGTTTTATCGTCAATCCTATAAAGATAGGAAAAACTCGCTCACATACGGATGAATTTTGCAGGAATAGTGCGGACTGTCAGCGGTATGAGACTCGACTTCGCGAGGGAAGCGGTCTTCTCTGCACTTCATGTGTCAGAAATGCCGCGTCCTGATACAGACGACGTTTTTGTTACAGTATTTTCCTGAATATTTTGAAAATCTCAGGCAAATTGATCGACATAGCAGGTCCGAAAGCTTTCTCTCAGAAACATTATGAATGAGATTCTATATCTTCTAAAGACAGGATAAGGCTGATGACCTGGGAGTAGTTTCTGGTACCGTCACTGATTCTGTTGCCTTTCAGGAAAGCATCGTAAAGCATAGTCTGCACCGCATTGACGACAGGAGATTCTTTGCTTTCCCAGAAAGCCTGGCGCTCTCTGAACTGCTCCAGGACTTCCGGGCGTATTCCGGCTACCCAGGCTCTGTACTCCTCCGCTCCAAGGATAGAAGCATTTCCCAGAACATACGGAAACAGAGAATAATAACCGCTGTATTTCAAAGCAGGAGAGTCTGATTCAGTGCAGAAACGATAAGCCCAATAATTGGCTTCTGCCTCACTGCTCACCCCCATGAGATGTGAAAACTCGTGGGCATAAGTAAAGGGACGCTCCAAGTCACATAAGTCAGCATTAAGAAGAGACTCTCCCGTAAACGGAGCCATAGAACCACTCACGCTGACACCTGAATACAGAGATGTAAAGACAAACTCCTTCGGCTCCTGCCATTTTCGCGGCTGTGCAAGTCCTGCATCTTCGGGAAGTGAAGCATAAAATTTATGCACTGCTTCTTTTATTTCTTCAGGAGAAACATAATTTCCGACGGCACAATAAAAATTCAGACTGTCGGAATAATGTCCAAGAAAATCCTTGAATTTCACTTCATCAAACCTGGCAGGTTCCTTATCCATACGCTCATAGATACTCTGCCGGAAATAATTGTTTCCCCATCCTATATAGAACCAGACATATATCCATACCAAAAGCTCTGCTTCCCTCAGAACCACCTTTTTCCAGGGAGACGGCTTCCTGTTCCTCCGGAAAACAATGACAGGGACAGCAAGCAGAGCTGCAATCATCCCTATCACAACAAATTCCATCAATGGAAACGGGAACAATGATGAAAAGGCAGACAACAACGCCGACACTACCGGATAAATATGCCGTGCATAAAACTCCCCGATAAGCGGGCTGTACCTGCAGAGGATGGTAAATGCAAGCAATGCCAGCATACCTCCAATCCTTATTACTTTAAATGCCTTTTGTCTGTCCATGAATAAGATGCCGGGGTTAAATTCAGATGCAGAAGCCAGTCTTCTATTATTTTTTGAAAGTTATACCCTGCCTGCTAAAACGTCTTGCAAGACTTCCGCCCTGGGCAGTCTTCAGAAACGCAGGAACTTCAGCAGAAAGCACAGCCAATAATTTTTCAGCCCTGACATGTACGGAAACAGCTTCATTGTTCGCCACCGTCTGTACCTTCTTGACTATCATCTTTGAAGATGTATCATCCAGTTTCCGCAAGGCGTTAATAAGGTCTCCGACCACTGAACGGAAGTCCTGGACGCCGTCAAAATCTTTATTGTCAGGAGTATAGTCCCCTATCAGATGGACATCATAAACAATGGAAATCATTGCATTGGCAAACGCTGCATCCTTTCCTCCGGATGCAAAGCCGAAGAGCCTCTCAGTCAGCGCATTCGCCTCTTTATTGCGTCTCTGTTGCTCATCTGAAAGCATTTTCTGGAAACGCTTCACTTCAGATGGATTCTTACCCCAGGGCAATGCATCAGCCTTGGCCTGAAGTTCCGGATTCCACGGTCTTGAATTATATCCCCAATGGAAAAGCAGACGATGCTTGCATTTAAAGCCGGGAAACTGTGATTTCAGATAATCATAAAAGTTCAGACCTCCATATTCAGGAAGTACCTCTCCCCTGTAACCGTCTATCATTTTCGAACTTATGTAGCGCATCCACTCCGTCACCTGAGTGGTTTCGTTGAACCCCAATACGGCATAAAAGTCTGCCTTGTGGAGATCAAAACCGGAATGTGCGGAAACCCTGCCCCCGAAAATAAAGGACAGGGCAGCTACAAATGCCATCAGTGTTTTCTTCATAACCTTTTTACTTTACGAAGCACAAAAATAGCAAATTTATTTGTCAAGTCGGACGCATATTCCTTGACAGGGCTCGGGATGACAAATAGGCTAAAATCTGTAGGAAAGTTTGAGCATAAAGTTTACAGGAGCCTGAGGATACACCCATACTCCATAGTAAATCCGGCCGTCAGATTCTGCCACATTCTTGTACGCGCCGCCGTCTGCATAATAGAAATTATTTAAAAGATTGTTTATATGACCGCTTATGCCCAACTTACCGCCACCGACATTGAACTCGTGCATAAGAGAAAGATTGGAAACAAAATACCCCGGAATCGATCTGTCTTTGCTGGCAGTATTGTCCATATACTGTCTTCCGACATATTTCCCGTTTATGGAAAGGGTCGTAGTCTTGAGAGAGTTGCTGAAGACAGTGGCAAACGGCCTGAATGTCAGCTGGAGCATACCAACAACAGACGGTGACATAAGCATATCCGTAGTACCGAATCCTATGATTTTCTGGTCTTTATCCAGTTCATTCCAATCATCGGGATTGTCAATATATGAAACATATTCCGAATAATCCTTTATCTTGTTGAGGCTCAAAGTAAGATTGGCGTCAACCTTCATCCACTTCGTCGTCTCCCAAGCTGCCGCAAGCTCAATACCGCGGCGGTAGCTTCTGCCCACATTGTCTTTTATGGCATATCCCACATCACTCAGTCTTCCTGTCTCAAGAAGCATATTCCAGTATTCCATAAAATAAAAATTGGCAGATGCTGCAATCTTTTCCGCCGTATAGACATAGCCTATCTCGATATCCACCATTCTTTCCGGCTTCAGGGCTGATCTTTCCGAACCTGAATTCCAGCTCAGAATAACTTCCTTCAGGTCACTTCTGCCTGGCTCCCTGTGACCAAGGGCAGCAGAAATATAGGCCCTGTTCCTGTCTGTCCAGTTAAATGTAAGGCCGGCCCGTGGGTTAAAGAAATTCCATGTTGTACTATAATCCAGCATTGCCCCGTCATCTTCAGGACCTTCCATTTTCAGTGACACTCCCCTGTACTGCAGATCTGCGTATGCGGTCATCCACGGAAGCGGTGTGTATTCAGCCCTGGCAAATACATTGATTTCCTGCTTGAGCCCGTTGTTCAGATACCATTTATGACCATCATTGAAAGCATCGTAGTCGAATTTGTCTCCGTATCTGCTGTTCCAAAGGACTTTTCCTATATGGTCTCCGTCATAGCGAGAAAGATTGATACCACCTGTGAAATTTACCTTTGCTCCGGCATAACGCACATCAGAATTCAGGACAAAGTAGTGATTATCCATTGCCTTGCGCACGATGAAGTCACTCTTGGAATTCATCAGGACTTCTCCTGTTTCTCCATCAACCACAGGCTGTCCAGTAACAGGGTCTATAACAGGGACAGGCGGCAATTCAGGAAAGTTGTACTTTGAAAACTTCTTCTGAGCCTTGTAGTTTTCATAATATCCGTCTCCTTTGGTGTAGTTGAACGTGGTACTCCAGACGACATTTTTCGGAAACTGGTGAGTGTAGTTCAGCTGGATGTGATGCTGGGTATAATTGTCGGTCTCATTGTCATAATAACGCAGATTGCCGAACTGGTCGGTGTATTCTCCGGCGCTGTTGTACCTCCGGTCTGTTTCATATGTTTCCAGGTCGATACCGTTCCATGTGATGCCCGTGTGCTGGTCACCCATAAGGTATGTGAGTTTGATGGAATTGGTCGCGTTCATCCATCCCAAGGCTGCAAATGCAGACTGTACATTAGCCTTTGCATTGCGTATATAGCCGTCCGTATAGTTGCGGGAATAGGCGACATCAAAATATACTCCAGAACGTGTAAGACCTGTACCCGCAGCTACTGTAGCCATAAAGGTGTTGTAAGAACCGCCTGCAATCTCTGCTGCGACATGCGGGTCAGGAGACACTGAAGCTGTACTCATATTCACACTGGCCCCGAATGCTCCGGAACCGTTGGCTGATGTTCCAAGTCCCCTCTGGAGTTGAACGGAGTTGATGATGTTTGTCAATGCCGGAATATTGACCCAGAACACTTCCTGCGACTCTGCATCATTGAGAGTGATTCCGTTGAGAGTTACGTTTATCTGGGAACCTTTGCTTCCCCGGATGCTCATCTTTGAATATCCGATTCCCGTACCGCCTTCATTGACTGCCACTACAGAAGGTTGCAGGTTAAGGAGCATAGGAAGGGAATTGATAGGATTGGAACTTCGCAATTCCTTTTTGCTCACCATAGTATATGTCACAGGAGTAGTTTTGCCGGCCCGTGAAGCCGAAACTATGACGCTATCCAGCTTATCTTCTATTCCGTTATCGCTTGTCACAGAGCTGTTTTCGGAAGCTCTTCTGTCATCCGCCTCATTTCCCGCAGCTTCTGCAGGCAATGAAGTCAGCGCAATGAGCGCTGCATAAAATAAAAAACCTCGCATAATATTAATTTTATGCAAGGGGGTGCACCGTCAAGTGCCTGAGATATCTGCTTCCCTACGCCGGTATTGGCCGGATCAGGTTCAATGGGACTGTCTCAACTCCTTTCCAATCATTGGGGAGTACCCCCGCATGTTGTATTTAATTATTTATTTCTCTTCCAGACGCACTTCATACAGGCGCGGCCAGTTTTTGCCTGTAAGGTAAATTTTCTTGGCGTCAGGATTGTAGGCAATGCCGTTGAGCACGTCTGTCTCCGCCGTCCTCAGGTTCTTCGGAAGAAGTCCGGAACAGTCTATTGTAGCCTCCACCTTTCCATCAGAAGGATTTATTATCAGTATTATATCACTGACATAGACATTTGCCCAAATCTTTCCGTCTATATATTCCAACTCATTGAGAAACCGCATCGGACGGCCTTGAAGTTTCACGGTCACCTGCCTTACCGGCTTGAAATCAGGTGTCATGAAATACAGATTGGCAGAGCCGTCACTTGCGATCAGGCTCTTGCCGTCTGTAGTCAGACCCCACCCTTCCCTTTGGTAGGTCCAGGTGGACTTATATTCAAAAGTATTTATGTCATAGACAAAAGCGACTCTGTTGTGCCATGTCAGGATATAGAGGTTATCACCGATTGTCACGGATCCCTCCACGAAATACTGCCTGGCAAAATCCAGTTTGCGCAGAGGCTCTCCAGTCGAAATCTCTACTTTCCTGAAAGTGGATTTTCCCTGCAGGCCAGTGCTTTCATACATCTGCCCTTCATGGAAAAACAAGCCCTGTGTGTATGATGTCACATCATGTGGGTATTCCCTGACAGGGACTGCCTTGTAACTTTTCACCTGGGCATCGCAGTTCACAAAAGAAAACAATGCCAGCACTATCGCCACTATGACAGAAACGACCCTCATATCTCTACTCTGCCTTGTTCTGCTGCTCTTTCTCCTCTACGGATTTATGGGCAGCCTTGTATTCCATCGCAGCCTTTACAAATGCCACGAATATCGGCTGAGGATGCTCAGGGGTACTTTTCAGTTCAGGATGGAACTGCACTCCGATAAAGAACGGATGGGAAGGAATCTCTACTATCTCCACCAGACCGGTATCTGGGTTACGGCCGGAAGCCTTCATTCCCGCTTCCTCTACCATAGGAAGATAATCGTTATTGAACTCATATCTGTGTCTGTGCCTTTCGGATATGATCTCCTTGCCGTAAATCCTGTAGGCAAGAGAGTCTTTGTCCAACTGACAGTTATATGCCCCGAGCCTCATTGTACCTCCTTTTATGTTGGTACTCTTCTGGTCTTCCATCAGGTCAATGATAGGTACAGATGTCGAAGGATTGACTTCAGTAGAAACAGCATCCTTTAGTCCGAGTACGTCACGGGCAAACTCTACAACACACATCTGCATTCCCAGGCAGATTCCGAAGAAAGGAACATTGTGCTCCCTTGCATACCTGATGGCCACGACCTTGCCTTCAAGTCCCCTCTCACCGAATCCAGGGGCTACAAGTACCGCATCCATAGAACCGAGCTGCTCTTCAACATTTGCATCATTCAGGAACTCACTGTGAATACTGTGAACATTGACCTTGCATTCATTCGCAGCCCCGGCATGGACAAATGATTCAAGAATAGACTTGTACGCATCCTGAAGTTCCACATATTTGCCGACAAGGGCTATATCCACCGATGACTTAGGATGCATAAGTTTGTCAAGGAACTTGTTCCACTCTCCAAGTTCAGGCTCCGGAAGACCGGTAAGGCCGAAGTGCTCAAGAACGAGCTGATCAAGTTTCTCTGCCTTCATATTAAGAGGCACCATATAAATAGACGGTGCATCCATTGATTCTATCACATGTCCCGGTCTCACATTACAGAACAGAGCTACCTTTTTCCTGAGCTCAGGAGTAAGCTTATGCTCTGTACGGCACACTATTATGTCAGGCTGTACACCATTCTGCTGAAGCATCTGCACTGAGTGCTGGGTAGGCTTGGTCTTCAGTTCCTTGGCAGCATTCAGATAAGGCACCAAGGTAAGGTGTATGGTAACGCAGTCCTCCTCAGGCAGTTCCCACTGAAGCTGACGCACAGCCTCCACGAACGGCTGGGACTCCATATCTCCGACAGTTCCGCCTATTTCGGTGATGATGACATCATATTCGCCTGTCTTGCCCAGAAGCAGCATACGCCTCTTGATTTCATCTGTGATATGCGGCACGATCTGTACGGTCTTGCCGAGATACGCTCCTTCTCTTTCCCTGTTGATTACAGAGTGGTAAATCTTTCCAGTAGTCACGTTGTTTGCCTTCGAGGTATGTACTCCAAGGAAACGCTCATAATGTCCGAGATCCAGATCTGTCTCGGCTCCGTCTTCCGTAACATAACACTCTCCGTGCTCATAAGGATTCAATGTCCCCGGATCTATGTTAATGTACGGGTCGAATTTCTGAATTGTGACCCTGAGTCCTCTGGCCTGCAGAAGTTTGGCCAGTGAAGCTGAAATAATGCCTTTTCCAAGTGACGAGGCGACTCCGCCTGAAACGAATACGAATTTTGTGTGCATAATAAATGGATTCCGTTATCAGGGGTACAAAAATACGCAAAAAAAGTGATTTGAAAAAATCTTTATTACCTTTGCCTTGTTTTCATATAATCACTAATACAATGCATACCTATTATATAGTCATAGCGACAATGGCAGTTTTGGCTATTCTTGTTTTTGTTGTCCTTTTCTTTCTGAAAGTGGGATACGGATATCTGTCAAATTCACATTGGGGACCTGTAATAAACAACAAGGCAGCATGGGTACTTATGGAAACTCCCTCATTTGCCTTCATGCTGCTTTACACTATCACGTATGCCCGGTCCGGTATAGTTTCAGGAAACAGCAATGCTGTCCTGTACATTATATCAGGTCTTTTCCTGCTGCATTATTTCCAACGCTCGTTCATATTTCCCCTCCTGATGAGAGGAAAAAGCAAAATGCCTGTGATTGTAATGCTTATGGGTATGATTTTCAATACTTTGAATGCATATATCATAGGAGCGTGGCTTTTCAAATATGCACCTGATGGCCTATATTCCGCAGAATGGCTGACATCACCGCAGTTCATCATTGGAACAATAGTGTTTTTCACCGGCATGGCCATCAACCTGCACTCGGACCACATCATAAGGCACCTGAGAAAGCCGGGAGATACAAGACATTACATACCTGTAAAAGGAATGTACAAATATGTGACTTCTGCAAACTACTTCGGAGAGTTTACAGAATGGGTAGGATATGCAATACTGTCATGGTCTCCCGCAGGCCTCCTTTTTGCAGTATGGACATTTGCCAATCTTGCTCCGAGAGCCAGGTCTCTTACTGAAAAATACGAGCAGGAATTCGGCGATGAATACAGGAATCTGCATAAAAAACATCTCATTCCTTTCATTTGGTAAAACACATTGAAAATGAGTGAATTATTTACACCTTACAAAATTGGTCCCCTGGAACTGAGGAACAGGACCATCAGATCTGCGGCTTTCGAAGGAATGTGTGAAAACAATTCTCCGTCCCAGTCTCTTTTTGACTACCATACTTCCGTAGCCAAAGGAGGAATAGGTATGACTACTGTAGCCTATGCCGCAGTATGCCGCAGCGGACTATCGTTTGAAAGACAGCTCTGGATGAGGGAGGAAATCGTACCGGAGCTCAAAAAACTCACAAACGCTATCCATGCGGAAGGAGCCAAGGCTTCTATCCAGCTGGGACACTGCGGAAACATGTCGCACAGAAGAATTTGCGGATGCATGCCATTCGGAGCAAGCAGCGGATTCAACCTCTACTCCCCTACCTTCGTACACGGCATGACAGAAAATGAAATCAAGGATGTGGTAAAGGCTTACGGAGAGGCTGTAACTTTGGCCATAAAGTCCGGATTCGACGCTGTGGAAATTCATGCTGGTCACGGATACCTCATATCCCAGTTCCTGTCGCCTTATACCAATCACCGTAAAGACATGTACGGAGGCTCGCTGGAGAACAGAATGCGCTTCATGAAAGAATGTATGAAAGCAGTGACTGAAGCAGCAGCGGGAAAAGTAGCGGTATTCGTAAAAATGAATACACGCGACGGGTTCAAGGGGGGAATGGAAACCGATGAGTGCATAAAGGTAGCCCAAGAACTGCAGAAATGCGGAGCCGATGCTCTGGTTCTTTCCGGAGGCTTCGTGAGCAGAGCTCCGATGTATGTAATGCGAGGACAGTTCCCGGTAAAGGCTATCGCTCATTACATGCCTCTGAGACAATGGTGGCTCAAACTCGGAGTGCTTTTAGGAGGAAGGATTGTATCCCCGACAGTCCCTTTCAAGAAACTTTTCTTCCTTGAAGATGCCTTGAAGTTCCGCAAGGCACTCCCAGACATGCCTCTGGTTTATGTAGGAGGAGTTACATCACGGAAAGATGCCGACAAGGTTATAGACAGCGGATTCCAGATGCTCCAGATGGGGCGCGCAGTTCTTGAAGACCCGGATTTCGTCAACAAGATGAAGAGCGACGAAAGCCATTGCAGCGGCTGTGAACATACCAATTTCTGCATAGGAAGGATGTACTCCTATGAAATGGCATGCCACAAAAGATGCAAAGACATAACTCCTGCACTGGAACGCGATGTTCAGCACACAATCCGTGTCAACGACCGTCAGGAAAGGAAACTCGGATACAAATAATATCCATAATACTGTTTTAATTCTTGAAATATTTTCAAACAGTTTCTAAATTTGCAGCCAATTTAAAGGCGGGACGATCTGTCGCTGCAGAAATGCAGAGGAAAGTCCGGACAGGAAAGGGCACCCCACTGCGGAAAGCGCAGGCAGGAGAAATCTTGCGGGGGCTGTAACAGAAAAAAACCGCATCTTGAGGATGCAAGGGTGAAAACGTGAGGCAAGAGCTCACGACGGAGCCTGGCGACAGTCTCCGGGTACGGTCCTGGGGCCTGCAAGACCAAATATACTGGCAGTCAAGGATTGCCCGTCCAATGCCAGGGGGTAGGTTGCGCAGATAAATGACAGATTTAAAAACAGAAACCGGCTTACGGTCCCGCCTTTTTATTTTTCAGACTCCTCCCCGGAGACACTTTTTCTTCAAAACTTATAACGAACTTACATATCAGTATGGAAGACAATTCAGTCAAATCACCGGAGAACAGCCGGACAAGGTCTTGGCTTCCCGTAATCGGGCTCACATTTTCAGCATTTATCTTCAACACCTCGGAATTTATTCCGATAGGTCTGCTTTCAGACATTGCGAAAGATTTCGGAACTACAGAATCTCACGCAGGTCTGCTCATAACCATATATGCATGGGTAGTAGCCCTGGCATCACTCCCCCTCATGCTCATTTTCGCCAAAACGGAAAACAAGAAACTGATGCTTTCCATTTTCGCACTGTTCATTGCCAGTCATATTTTATCAGGAATATCCACAAGCTACAACATGCTTATGCTCTCCAGAATAGGAGTAGCCTGCTCTCACGCAATATTCTGGTCAATAGTAACACCGCTGGGTGTAAAAGTGGCCCCCGAAGGCAAAAAATCTGCGGCTCTGAGTATGATAGTCGCTGGTTCATCATTTGCCATGATTATCGGACTCCCTATCGGACGTACTATCGGACTTGTCGCAGGTTGGAGAGCCACATTCCTTATTATTGCTGCAGTTGCACTGGCAGTAATGGTATTTCTCGCAATTTTCCTGACAAGGACACCGAGTGACAGCTCCTTCTCCCTCCGTAAACTTCCTGCCCTGATAAAGACCCCGTCTCTTCTTGGAATATATCTTCTTACCATGATAATGATTACCGGTCATTATACAGGATACAGCTATATCGAGCCTTTCCTTGCCAATACAGTCGGTATGGGAGAAAAAGGCATTACTGCAGTGCTGACAATATTCGGGATTGTAGGAATATTCGGAAGCATAATATTTTCAAAACAATACGACCGTCACTCCGGAGTATTCATCAAGTTTGCCGTATGCGGGACAGCGTTATTTTTGCTTCTGCTTCATGCCGCCTCTTCAAATATCTGGACAACAGTAGCCTTATGCATATTGTGGGGGCTGTCCATAAACAGTTACAACCTCACGTTCCAGTCTGAAATAATAAGCTGCGCTCCACAAGGAACTGCAGTTGCGATGTCCATCTATTCTGGCATATATAACATAGGTATAGGGTCCGGAGCTCTTATAGGAGGCATTATATGCGACGGTCCGGGCGTTACTTATATCGGCTACGCAGGCGGCATATTTGCAAGCATTGCAGCTGCCTACTGCCTTATCAAACTGATTCCTGTACTTAGCAGAAGGAGTAAATGATAATACAGACACATCCTGACATCCAGGTGTTTTTCTTGAAATTTACGTAGCTGCATAATCATAGCAAAACTTGTTATGATTATGTTTTTTATTTATTATATTTGCAGCCGGATGAAAGGAAAGAAGTTCATAAAATTCATTTCGCTATTGTTTGCGATGTGGTATCTGCTGTGTATCGTAGGTTTTGATGTACATACCTGCGGGCATAGCGGAAAGAATTTTGTTTCTTCACTCCTGGTCCAGATTAACGCAGACAGTACAGGGGGAGATAATCTTTGCCATCACGCCGGATGCTGCAAAGACGGTATCTGCACTTGCTGCGGACAGGACGGCATTACTTCAAGATGTTCGGACAACTACTTTACATTATCCGCACCTGCCATTGCCCGTTCAGATGACGAGCAGCATGCGTTTCATACATCTTGCTCCGGCTGTCATTTTCATTATCCAGCCGAGGCTCTTATACTTTTCAGACTTTTCTCATCTGACAGCCTGACATCTCCTTTTTTACAGGGAGATACCCTGTTCAGGTGGCCTGACATCAAGGACATTCAGTCTGTTCTTTCCGTTTGGAGAATTTGATTTGCCTGCTTTTCAGCAAGAGATCTGCCTTGTTTCAGACTATAGCAGATTCCTGCTTACATAAGGTATTGCGATGCTTGAATATTTGAAAAGCATCTGAATATTCAAATCAAATTCTACACAAAATGAAAAAACATATATTTGCTATTGCCGCACTGATATGCTCAGCGGCTTCACTTTCCGCACAGGTAACAGATGCCAACGGTGCGGTGGTTGACACCACAAATTTTTACAAAGACAAGACAGACAGTCTGGAAGCTACTGTATTCGTAGCACGCCAGGCTGGCAACTACCTTTCAAAAGGAAAACCCATAAGAACAGAAGTAATCTCGGCAGCCGGTCTCTGCAAAATGGCCTGCTGTAATCTTGCCGAGAGTTTTGAAAACTCTGCAAGTGTAACCGTAGGCTACTCTGACGCAGTTACAGGAGCCAGGCAAATCCGCTTGCTGGGGCTCAGCGGCACCTACACGCAGATGCTCGACGAAAACCGCCCTGTAATGCGCGGACTTGCAGCTCCGTTCGGTCTCTCATATGTTCCCGGACAGTGGCTTGAAAGCATACAGATAGCCAAGGGATCTTCTTCTGTAATCAACGGGGCGGAATCCATAACAGGCCAGATAAACCTCGAGCACAGGAAGCCGACTGATGAAAAACCCCTCTTTATCAATGCTGCTGTGATGAGCGACACAAAAATGGACCTGAATGTAGCCTCATCTCTCCAGCTAAACTATAAATGGAGCACAGTACTGCGGGGACTTGTTTCTGGCTATATTGCAAGTTTCGACCATAACCATGACGGTTTTATGGACGATCCGAAGATGCTTCAATTCAACCTGGCCAACCGCTGGCTCTACTATGCAGACAACGGAGTCCAGGTACGCTTCGGAGTACGCGCCCTTCAGGATTCCAGAAAGGGCGGTCAGGAAGGATATGACCATGATTCTTTTACTTTTGACCCTGATGCATCAGATGAAAAGGATAAAACATATGCTCCCTGGGGCTCTGATATAATGAACCGGTCAATCAACGGATACCTGAAAGTAGGAGTTCCTCTGAATGAAGAGAATTCCCAGAACATAGCTTTGGTAGCAGACTACAACTACTACGATATGGATTCATACTTCGGTGCGACCAAATACCTTGCAGGGCAGCACTCTGGATTCCTCAACCTGTTGTACCAGAATGAAGTGAATGAGTCCCACAAATTTACAGTCGGTCTCAGTGCAAACTATGACAGATTCAATGAAGACCTCATGAGATATGTTCCAGGAATCGCCGATCCTTCAGTCAAGCCAGGAAATACAAATCTCCTCAATACCGGTATTTTCGGAGAATATACTTTCCACGCAGGAGAAAAATTCTCCCTCATCGGAGGCCTCCGCGGAGACTGGTACAACGAGAATGGCTTTAAGGTTACTCCAAGGCTGACTCTGAAATACAGTCCTATTGACGAGATCGTCATAAGGGCAAACGGTGGCCGCGGTCTCAGATATGCGACTCCGCTTGTAGATAACATCGGAGTCTTCTCTACAAGCAAGACATTCCTGGGAGACTTTGACAAACATATGCTTGAAGACGCATGGACATTCGGAGGAAACGTCACTTATTACTTTCCGTTCGGAGCTTCATCCAACACTTATCTCAGTTTCGACTATTTCAGGACACAATTCGCAGACCAGATGATAGTTGACTACGAACACAAAGCAGGTGCTATTGATTTCTACGCGCTGGACGGACGTTCCTTTACAGACAATTATCAGCTGGACTTTACTGTCGATCCTGTAGAGAGATTCACTGTAACCGCCACTTTCCGCTACACAAATGCAAAGGTGAACCTTGCAGGACAAGGTCTTGTAGAAAAACCTATGACGAGCAGATACAAAGGTGTCCTGAACCTCCAGTATGCTACAAATCTCAACAAATGGATCTTTGATTTTACCGCATCTGTAAACGGTCCTTCAAAGGTTTACAACTTTATGAGAGACCTTAAGGATGACAAAGGGAATCTTCTTTACAAAAATGGAATGACACCAGTATATCCACTCCTTTACCTTCAGATAACAAGAAGGTTAAAAGGTGTTGACATATACATCGGAGGCGAGAACCTGACCAATTTCACCCAGAAAAATGTCATCATAGGAAATTCCAGGGATGCAAACGGACATATACATGCAAGTCAGCAATCTTTCGACGCAAGTTCAATATGGGGACCGCTTATGGGCGTAAAATTCTATGCAGGTGTGCGCTTTACACTATGGAAGAAAGCATAGCTGCCCGTTCACGGAATCCAATACTTATTCTGATAACATTTATAACCGGTAAAACACCACAAATAAATTTATAAATAAATTTAAAAAGATAAAACCCTGAAGCATT
>URDD01000032.1 GCA_900546395.1 uncultured Bacteroidales bacterium
ACTCCTGCTAATTTGTCAAGGAAACGATCTGTAGCATCCACATAAACCAGATTTGCATTCATCTGATTACGGAATACTTCGATCACCTGCTCTGGCTCACCCTTACGAAGCAGACCATGATTAACATGAACACATACTAACTGCTGTCCAATAGCCTTGATCAAAAGTGCAGCAACAACTGATGAATCTACTCCACCAGAAAGTGCAAGAAGAACTTTCTTATCCCCTACCTGTTCTTTGATCAATGCAACCTGCTCGTCAATAAAAGCCTTTGCAAGCTCTGGTGTTGTAATTCTTTCCATGTCAGCCGGACGTCTGATTTCAGTAACATTCATTTGATTTTCCTCCTTAGTATCCTCTCAATATCTACAATGATTGTACCGTCATTATGATTACACATCAACACATTCTGACATGATTTGATTTATTTATCTTTCAAAAATATTGCTGTACTTTTTTCCTTCTGCAGTGTTTTATTTTCATCAAAAGGTATATGATTTAAGCTTTTTTCTTTGCACCATAACATTTTGTCAAATATCTGTAAATAAAAGTATTTAATATCCCAAAAAAGCTTTAGCGATTTAACGTGAAAAATCACTAAATTGTATTGTCGTATACAAAAACACCTGTTATAATATTAAAAATGATAATCAGATAGGAATGGTGATAAAATGAGTCAGTTAGAAATATTAAGAGAGAGTCTTGGCCAGTGTGATGAAATCATCCTGGATGCATTGCTTATGCGTAATCGTATTGTAGAAGATATCATGGCTTATAAGAAGTCCAATGATCTTCCAATCTTACAGCCGGAACAAGAGACCAAACAGAAAGAATGGCTGGAAAAAAGAAAATGCAGATAAAGGAATTCCTTCTCGGTTTCAGGGAACCTGAAAGCTACTCTACTGATAAAGGAACTTCTGCTGAAGTATTAAAAAAGAACATATAATGACACCAGGAATCAAAAGTGCCGTTATTATCTGCGATGGTGTATTCCCAAAAAAGGAGTATCCTCGATACCTGATACGGCAGGCAGACTATATCATTTGTTGTGATGCGGCACTTAAATCCTACCTGAGGCATTGCCAATCCATATTCGGCAAAGAAAGAAAACCTGACGCAGTCATAGGTGACCTTGATTCTATAAGTCCCTTACTCATAAACAAATACAGTGACATTATAATACACGAGACAGAACAGGAAAACAACGACCAGACAAAGGCATTCAAGCTTGTTCTGTCCAAATATACAGATGCTACTGAAATACATATCCTTGGAGCAACCGGCAAACGCACTGACCACACAATCGGAAATGTTTCACTCCTTATGGAATACGCAAGACTATTCGGACCTGAAATTTCCGGTAAAAGCGTTGATATGGTCACAGACTACGAAACAGTATTCGCCATTACAGACAGTATCGAACTCCATTGCGGCAAAGGACGTACAGTATCTATCTTCTCGCCTGACAACAGTCTCAGAATAAAATCCTCCGGACTCGTCTGGAAGACAGATGATGTCGTATTTGACAATTGGTGGAAAGCTACACTGAACAAAGCATCCGAAGATATTGTAAAACTGGAACTCAGCCATAAGTCAATTGCATTAATTATGTTGAATTGATTAGGAAATTATCTATTTTAATTATAATTTTGACAAAAATTTGTATAGTCAACATATAAATTGTAACACAATGACTAAAACAGAATATTTCCCGTCAGTAAAAGACGTTGAGAAAGCAGAAGAAATTCTGGGTGAGATTCTGGAACCCACCCCTATTGTCAAAAACCCAAACCTTTCAGAAAAGTATGAGGCGGAAATCTTCCTTAAAAGGGAAGACCTACAGATGGTAAGATCCTACAAAATCAGAGGAGCATATAACAAGATACGCTCAATCTCTCCGGAGACCCTGAAATACGGAATTGTATGCGCCAGCGCCGGAAACCACGCACAAGGAGTAGCTTTTTCGTGCAACAGACTGAATATAATGGGATCAATCTATATGCCTACCACTACCCCGAAACAGAAAATCAACCAGGTGAGAATGTTCGGAAAGGGCAATATTGACATTGTTCTTACAGGAGATACATTCGATGCTGCAAACAAGGCAGCCATCGAATATGCGAAAAAGACAGGCAAGACTTTCATTCCACCTTTTGATGATCCTAAGATAATCGAAGGACAGGGCTCCATCGGGTATGAGATAGCCCAGCAGGTGAAAGCTCCGCTTGACTACCTGTTCATCCCAATAGGAGGAGGAGGACTGGCGTCTGGAGTCGGGGCATACATAAAGCAGGTATGGCCTGATACAAAACTTATCGGTGTAGAGCCCGCAGGTGCAGCCTGCATGAAAACAGCTATTGAGAAAGGCGAGGTTGTCGAACTTGAAAACATAGACAAATTCGTTGACGGAGCCGCTGTAAAAAAAGCAGGAAGCTACACTTTTGAAGTATGCAGGAAAGTGCTCGACGACATCATTGCTGTCCCTGAAGGAGCAGTATGTACAAGTATAATTGACATGTACAACAAGAGCGCAATTGTTGTAGAACCGGCAGGTGCTCTTTCCGTAGCGGCACTTCGCTTCTACGCAGATAAAATAAAGGGAAAGAGGGTCGGATGCATAGTCAGCGGAAGCAACAACGACATAACAAGAACTGAAGAAATCAGAGAGAAGTCAATGCTGTATGAAGGTCTGAAACACTATTTTATGGTAACATTCCCTCAAAGGTCAGGAGCCATACTTTCCTTCATTCGCGATGTAATAGGTCCTACAGATGATCTTGTACACATACAGTACATCAAAAAGACCAATAAGGAAGAAGGCCCTGCACTTATAGGAATAGAGGTGGCAAGCAAGGAAGACTATCAGGCTCTGATTAACAGGATGAAGGCCAACAATATCAATTACGAATACATAAACGAGAACAACAAGCTTTTCGAAATACTGATTTGACAACAGGGAACACATAATCTTAGAAATAAAAATTGGAGGATACTTATATGCCAAACATCGACTGGAGTAAATTGACTTTTTCTTACACAAAGACCAATACTATCTTGTGCTGCACATATAAGAACGGAGCATGGGGCGAGATTGAAAGCAGGACAGACGACAATATAAATCTCAGCGCTTTTGCCGGTGCCCTGCACTATAGTGTAGAATGCTTCGAGGGTCTCAAGGCCTTCAGGGGAAAAGACGGAAAGATAAGGCTGTTCCGCCCGGAGGAAAATGCTGCCAGAATGCAGAATTCCGCCAGATTTCTCGGCATAGCAGAGCCGCCTACAGAGCTTTTTATAGAAATGTGCGAACGCGTTGTCAAGGAAAACATTGATTTTCTTCCTCCATACGGAACACACGCATCAATGTACCTCAGACCTACACTGATAGGTATCAACCCTCAGTTGGGTGTGAAGTCATCACAGGAATGTATGCTTATGATGCTCTGCTCTCCTGTAGGAGCCTATACAGGAGGCAACCTCGAGCCGATTAATGTGGTTATAGCAAGAAACTATGACCGTGCAGCCCCAGACGGATGCGGATGCTACAAGGTAGGAGGAAACTACGCTGCTTCACTGAAGTCATTCAATATGGCTCACGAACAGGGTTACAAAGCTGTACTATATCTTGATCCCGAGAAGAAACAGTTCATCGACGAATTCAACTCATCCAACTTCTTCGGAATCAAAGGCAACACTTATGTAACTCCAATGTCAAAGTCTATACTTCCGTCCATTACCAACAAATCACTTGAAGCTGCGGCCAAATATTTGGGAATGGAAGTGGAAAGAAGACCGGTGCCAGTAGAAGAACTCAGCACTTTCGAAGAGGTGGGTGAATGCGGTACTGCAGTAGTTATCACTCCTGTATATCAGGTTGATGACAAGCCGTCTCTCGAATCAAGTGAAGTGACTTCATACAAATTCGGCGTTCCTACAGAGTGCGGACCGAAGAGTTTGAAACTCTACAAGTTCATCACCGGCATCCAGTATGGTGAAACTGAAGATCCGTTCGGCTGGTGCCGCTTCATAGAGGAGTAGTCCAAACGGATAAAATAGCGATATTGTTGGCTGGGAGTTGCCGTAACTGCAATTTCCAGCCAACTTTTTTTGTCTCCTTCCATTATCTTGTCTCCAATCATCCCTAACGCCGGAAACAAGAGTGAGTAAGACATAGAAATCGTATGAAAAAACTTTCTGATTTATCATCATTTCCTCAGGATTTTCCTTTCTCACAGCTATTTACTTAATCAAATCATTATGACTATGAAAGCAAGGTATTATTTTACAGTTTTTGCAGCAATCACAGTTTTACTGTCATCGTGCCAGAAAGAAAAAG
Organism: uncultured Bacteroidales bacterium; assembly: GCA_900546395.1. Classification (GTDB taxonomy): domain Bacteria; phylum Bacteroidota; class Bacteroidia; order Bacteroidales; family UBA932; genus Cryptobacteroides. Next base: position 4,334 of record URDD01000032.1, read on the forward strand.
AATAGCGACGAACCGGACTGAAGTTGCAGGATATGGCATAACGACACCGAAATAAAGGACGCCCAAAGAGAATTTCTGGACAACACCAATCCGCAGCTCAGGATAGTAAGATAACCGTATAGCAGATTGTTCACAAAGGCTATTGTTTATGCTCTGATTTGGCGGCCTATCCATATAAATACGAAAGAAGGCGACTCATTAGTCGCCCTCTTAAATTGCTGCTCTGGAAAGCAGATATTTATTTCTCTATCTCTTTAAAGTAACGATATGTCGAAACTTTTATTTCTCCGGCTGCAGACTCATCGCAGACAAGAATGCTGTTAGGGTGAATCTGAAGGGAAGAAATAGGCCATGCGTGAGTGTAAGCGCCCTCAACGCAATGCTGTACGGCAGCAGCTTTCTTCGCTCCCAGAGCAAGAACCATAACTTCACGTGAGTCAAGTACTGTTGCAATTCCTACTGAAACGGCACTTACAGGGACCTTGTTAACATCATTGTCAAAGAATCTTGAATTTACGACTCTGGTATCATGAGTAAGAGTCTGCACATGAGTGCGCGAATTCAAAGAAGTATATGGCTCATTAAAAGCAAGATGTCCATTCTCCCCTACTCCACCGAGGAAAAGATCTATACCTCCGGCAGCGATGATCTTCTTCTCATACTCTTCACACTCAGCATGAGGGTCGGCGGCATTGCCATTAAGAATATTTACATTCTCAGGTTTTATGTCAATGTATTTGAAGAAATTGTTCCACATAAATGAGTGGTAGCTCTCCGGATGCTCTTCCGGAAGATTTACATACTCATCCATATTGAATGTAATTACATTCTTGAATGAAACCTTACCTGCCTTATTCAGAGCAATGAGTTCTTTATATGTAGAAAGTGGTGTAGAACCTGTAGGAAGACCCAACACAAACGGCTTGTCTGTTTTTGCCTGATGTTCCAGAATTCTGCTTACAATGTAACGGGCTGCCCACTGGCCTGCCGATTCATTAGATTCTTTAATTACAAATCTCATAATATATATTCATTAACGTTTTTTAATAACTTTTGAAGGATCTTTGAAAACAATGGCGAAAAGTATGGCTACGACAAGAGCATAAGCCGCAAAAATATACCATGCCGCACTCCAGTTTCCGACAGTATAGAATACTCCGTTAACTTCTTCTCCCCAAGTGAAATGATTTACTACAGCCTGGGCAGCTATCATACCAAGTGACGCGCCGATACCGTTGGTCATAAGCATGAAAAGACCCTGAGCACTTGAGCGTATATCTTCAGTTGTCCTTTCATTTACATAAAGAGAGCCCGAAATATTGAAAAAGTCAAATGCGACCCCATATACTATCATTGAGACAATGAACATCCATACTCCGGATCCCGGATCACCTGCACCGAAAAGTCCGAAACGGAACACCCACGCAATCATAGCGATAAGCATAACTTTCTTTATGCCGAATTTCTTCAGGAAGAACGGAATCAGAAGAATTCCAAGTGTCTCGGAAACCTGCGAGATGGAAATCAGTGCATTTGCGTTTTCAGCACCGAATGTTCCTGCAAATTCAGGAATTGCCTTGAAACTGGTTATGAAAGGGTTTGCATAACCATTGGTAATCTGCAGAGCGACGCCCAGCAACATTGAGAAAATGAAGAAAATAGCCATCTGGCTGTCTTTAAACAAAGCAAATGCCTTCAATCCCAGTGCATCTACAATACCTTTCTGCTCCTTATGCGACTTCACCGGGCAGTCTGGAAGAGTAAATGAATATACCATTAGCACCAGACCAAGAATACCGGAAACAAGAAACTGATTGTATGTAGACTGGAATTGCAATCCTTCTGCATCTCTTACGAAATTGACAAAAAGCATGCTGCATATAAAACCTACTGTTCCGAATACCCTTATTGGAGGAAAATCCTTGACAGTATCATATCCGTTATTCTCCAGTATTGTATAAGCCACTGAATTTGAAAGAGCTATGGTAGGCATATAGAATGCTACACTTAATGTGTAAAGCGGGAAAAGTACTCCGAATTCAACTCCGCTGCCGGCAGTCATACAATAATAACCAGCAGCTATCATAGCTGCCCCGGCTATACCGTGACATATTGCAAGCACTTTCTGTGCAGACAGAAACTTGTCAGCCACTATTCCGACAAGGGCTGGCATGAAGATAGATACAAGTCCCTGCATTGAATAAAACCATCCTATGTGCTCGGCAAGGCCTGCTTTTCCAAGATAGTTACCCATTGAAGTAAGGTAAGCTCCCCAGACTGCAAACTGAAGAAAACTCATTATTACAAGTCTGGTACGCACTGATTTATTGTTCATTGATTATCTGTTTTTATGTTATAGCCTACAAATATAAGAGTATTTCTCTACTTTTTAGTATCTTTGGGCTCAGAAAATAATGCGGGCAGCCTGTACTGCTGCCGCGCAAAAGAGCGATAAAAATGAAATTTGTAAAGACAGCCACTGACCCGCAGTCAAGCGCAAGATGCGGAGTCATAACCACCGATCACGGAGAGATAGAAACCCCGATATTTATGCCGGTAGGCACAGTCGGGTCTGTAAAAGGTATTTATCACAGGGACCTCAAGGAGGATATAAAAGCCGAAATCATACTCGGGAACACATATCACCTGTACCTCAGACCGGGACTGGATATTCTGAAAGCAGCAGGTGGGTTGCATAAATTCATTTCCTGGGACAGGCCGATTCTGACAGACAGCGGCGGATTTCAGGTATTCTCACTGACTCCTATAAGGAAACTCACCCCTGACGGATGTACTTTCTCATCACATATAGACGGCTCAAAGCATACTTTTACTCCGGAAAACAATATGGAGACACAAAGGATAATAGGAGCTGATATCGTAATGGCGCTGGATGAATGTACTCCAGGGGACGCCACATACGATTATGCAAAAAAATCTCTGAAACTCACACAGTCCTGGCTGGAAAGATGTATAAAACATTTCGATGAAACAGAACCTCTTTACGGGTATTCCCAGGCTCTGTTCCCCATCATACAGGGCTGCGTATATCCTGATTTGAGAATTGCAGCCGTAGAGCATGCAGCCAGGTTTGACAGGGAAGGATATGCCATTGGCGGCCTGGCCGTGGGAGAGCCTACTGAAAAGATGTATGAAATGCTTGAAGTCGTATGTCCTATACTTCCTGATGACAAACCACGGTATCTTATGGGAGTGGGAACGCCAGCCAATCTGCTGGAAGGCATAGCTCGCGGTGTAGATATGTTTGACTGCGTCATGCCTACCAGAAACGGACGCAACGGAATGATATTCACATGGAACGGAATCATGAATATGAGAAACCAGAAATGGGCTGATGACTTTTCCCCTCTGGATCCTGCAGGCTCATCATTTGTTGACAGAACATATTCAAAAGCATATTTGAGACACTTGTTCGTAGCGAAAGAAATTTTCGCAGGGCAGATAGCCAGCGAACACAACCTTGCATTCTACCTGGACCTGGTACGGGAGGCCAGAAAACATATCAAGGCAGGGGATTTCAAATCATGGAAGGATGAGACTGTAAAAAGAGTAATGACTCGCCTGTAACAAGTTTCTAACATTTAAAGCGTCATAAAATGGAGCTGAAACCGAGAATACTGGACTTGTATATAGTAAAGAAATTCATCTTTACCTTTTTCATCGCGCTCTTGCTCATAATCGGAATCGTCATAATTTTCGACATCAGTGAAAAAATAGACGATTTCGTAAGCAAGGAGGCTCCGCTGAAAGCCATAATTTTCGATTACTATCTGAACTTCATCCCTTATTTTATGAATATGTTCAGCCCTCTGTTCGTGTTCATAACCGTAATCTTCTTCACGTCAAAAATGGCTGCAAATACGGAAATTGTAGCCATTTTGTCCTGCGGCATAAGTTTTCACAGGATGATGCTTCCCTACATTTTCTCGGCAACTCTCATAGCTATTTTCTCTCTTGTACTGAACCTTTTCATAATACCTAACTCAAACAAAGAGCTGGAAGAGTTCAACAGCAAGTATATGAAAAACAGCTATCAGGGAATCAACCGCAATATCCATTACCAGATATCTCCAGGCGAATTCGTATATGTGGAAAGTTTCAGCAGGTGGAACAATACTGCCCAGAAATTCACGCTTGAAAGAATCCAGGACAACAAACTGGTATCAAAGCTTTCTGCAGAAACAGCCGTATGGGACAGTACATTCAACGGATGGACCCTGAAAAAATACTTTATCCGTGACTATACCGGAGCCCTAAAGGACAACATCAGATCAGGGGCCAGGCTTGACACTGTAATCAATCTCACTGTAAGTGATTTCTATCTGAAGAAAAATACTGTCACAACACTGTCATACAAAGAACTGGACCAGCTGATTGAGACTCAGAAAATGAGGGGCGATGAAAATGTAAAATACGCTCAGATCGAAAAGCACACCCGCTTTGCCCTTCCTTTTTCAGCTTTCATACTTACGATAATGGGAGTCGCCCTGTCATCAAAGAAACGGAGGGGAGGAATCGGATGGAACATAGGTATCGGTATTGCACTGAGTTTCTCGTACATATTGTTCCTAAGATTCAGCCAGATGTTCGTGCATACAGATTTCCTTCCTCCTGGAATTGCACTCTGGGTCCCAAACATACTGTACGCAATAATTGCAGGCTTCCTGTACAAAATAGCGCCTAAATAAACGTCAGAATATGGTCAGTTCCGTTGATAAAGAAATAATTGACTACGTAGAGCAGAATATCATTCCAAAGTATTCCGGCTTTGACAAAGCCCACAGGGAAGAACATGTCAGGACGGTCATTGACCAAAGTCTGAAGCTGGCTGGACAAATGCCGGACTGCAACCCTGATATGGTATATATAATAGCTGCTTTCCATGATTTGGGACTGGCCTTCGGAAGGGAAAGACATCATATTGACTCCAGAAAAATTCTGGAGTCAGATAATTTTTTAAAATCCCGCTTCACAAGCGAGCAGATACATATTATGGGTGAAGCCGTAGAAGACCACCGCGCATCCAGCAAAAACAAGCCACGCAGCCAATACGGACTGATTGTAGCTGAAGCAGACCGTATCATTGATCCGGAAACCATAATGAGACGTACCATACAATACAGTCTTTCCCATTATCCGGAACTGGACAGAATCGGCCATTTCCACCGTACAGTACAGCACCTTAATGAAAAATACGGACCTGAAGGGTATCTTAAGATTTGGATTCCAGGGAGTGACAATGCCATACGGCTTAAAGGACTGCATAAAATCCTTAGCAACAGCACGCAGACCCTGGATCTTTTCAACAGAATATACGACGAGGAATCTTTATGATTCCAGTTCCCGCTATCTTATAACTGACAATGACGAGGCTCCGGAAGTCGATATGCCGATATTTCCTCCGCCATATACTTTCAACCTTGAAGCTCCTGAAATATTTCCGTCAGCAGAAACATTACATCTGACTGCAACTGTTGCTGCGCCTGATATATCGCAAACAAACTTGTCTGTTTCAACCATCTTTTTGCCAGATGATACATTGGAGGCACCTGAGGCCTTCAAATTATAGCTGCCTGTTTTTCCGAAAACATTAGCTTCAGAAGCTTCGGATATTTTCATATCAAGAGTTTCCGCCACTACTGAAGCCGAAATTCCGGAAGCTCCGGCTGCTCTAACAATGACAGAATTGGCCGCAATCGAAGAATGAAGTTTGGATACTCCGTCAACAGTCAGATTCATCTCAGAAGCAATATCGAAATCCATATCAAGAGAAGAAGCACCAGAAATGGCCAGAGTGAAATTTTCCGCTTCTATGCTTTCTCCTTTTAAGGAAGAGGCTCCTTCCAACTCAATTTTTCTGATAGATGAACTGGCGGGGACTTCAGCCTTTATTTTACCGATATTGCCTCCCTTGAAAATATGACCTGAACATTCAAGAGATATATTAAGTTCTCCTCCCTTTTCCTTTACTTTAACATAAGGCAAAACAGCAGAATCAGCAGACAAAGTCAGAACCGTGGCTTCTTCCGAGTATGTGACCTCAATCACATCTGTAACTTTCAGAGAATTATACGAACGGCCGATACTGACTTCCCTATTCTCTTCTTTTCCGGAAAGGCGCATCACATTGGCAGGCGCACAAGACACAAGAGCAAAAACTCCTGAAAGAATAAAAATAAAAAACTTTTTCATAGCAGAACTATTAAAAATAAAAATCTACCTTCTCGACTTCCGATGTATCATAACACTTGCATCCGGATATATCTGCATTTCCAGTATATGAAATACTGCTGTCTCCTGAAAGGTTACAGGATATAAGCCCGTCACATTTAAATGATGCTTCACTTGCACCTGAAAGGGTTCCGTAACAGGAGCCTATCTCCAGAGAATACTTCTGGGCAGAGGAAATGCCTTCAAGTTCTGAAGCTCCAGAGAGTTCGATCTGACCAGAGGCAACTTTTCCGGCAGCATTCATTTCAGAAGCTCCGGCAAGAGTCAGATTAAGAATACCGGCAGACAGCGAACCGCACTCAAATGAAGAAGCTCCGGTAAGTTTTACTGTAGCTGAACTCTCTGCCAATACATGACAAATGACTTCAGATGCCCCAATAGCAGTAATTACAATATCCTTGGAAACTATAGGAAGATCCGAAACAAAAGAAGCCGAACCACTAGCTGAAACAATATTGACTCCTTTCCTGTACGGAATTTTCACAGAAGCTTTCAAAGATCCTGTTTTTACATTCAAGCCCTCCTCGAACTCGATTTTAAGCTGCTTTCCCTTTCCATAGACATTGACATAAGGAAGCAGATTCACATCTGTTTGCACTTGAGCCACATCTATATCATCAGCAAATATAACATCAATATTTCCAGACACATATATACCCGTAAAGTTATCCGGTACACTTATATTTATACATTCCGTTATTCCTGCCAGCTCGATTTTAGAACAACTGCAAGCCAGCAGGATAACAGAAATCAATAACAATGCAAATCTTCTCATATTATAGTTTTTTGCGCAATGACAGCAGTATTTATGATGCAATTCCGCAAAAAAAGTTGCACTTCTACAACACTATTTGCCGCTTACAAGCCCCAGCTTCTCCATAAGGGCAGAAGTCTCAGGATCGTGTCCCCTGAAATTCCTATACAGGACAGCTGGGTCTTCCGAACCTCCTTTTGACAGAATATTATCTCTGAACGAAGCAGCCGTAGCCTTGTCAAAGATACCATTCTGCTTGAATAGTGAAAATGCATCGGCCTCAAGCACTTCAGACCATTTATATGAATAATAGCCTGCAGAATAACCGCCTGAGAAAATATGTCCGAACGCAGGAGATATGGCAGCACCGTCTACGTGAGGCATTACAGAGTAAGCAGCAAGTGAATTCTTCTCAAAATCCAAAGTGCTTTCTTCCGGCAATGACTTGAGTGAATGCCAGTCCATATCTATGATACCGAACTGAAGCTGGCGGACCTGCATATAGCCGGCCAGATAATTCTTGGCAAGTACTATCTTATTTACAAGTGAATCTGGAATAACTTCACCAGTCTTGTAATTTTTAGCAAATGAATCCAGATATTCAGGCTCAAATGCCCAGTTTTCCATTATCTGGGACGGCAACTCAACAAAATCTCTTGACACAGAAGTTCCTGTAAGCGACGGATAACGTCCTTGCGCGAGAATTCCATGCAATGCATGTCCGAATTCATGCAGGAAAGTAGTAAGTTCATCATGAGTAAGTAGTGAAGGAGATGATTCTGTAGGCTTGGTAAAATTAGTGACAATACTTATCAGAGGACGTTTCTCAACGCCGTTTATGATACTTTGGCCTCTGAATTCAGTCATCCAAGCTCCACCTCTCTTGCTTGCTCTAGGGAAGAAGTCAGCATAGAACAAGGCAAGATGCTTTCCGTCAGCGTCTGTAACATCATAAACCTTGACATCCTTATGATATACAGGAATATCATCCATCTGCACGAAGTTCAGACCATAAAGTCTGTTTGCAAGATCAAATACCGCATCTATACAGTTTTCCAACTGGAAATAAGGCTTAAGCAATTCCTCATTCAAAGCAAATTCAGCCTCTTTATATTTTTCAGACCAGAAAGAAAAGTCCCAAGGCATAAGCTCTCCTTCAAAACCATTGGCCTTAGCATATGAGGCTACTGCAGCCACATCCTTTCTCGCAAATGGCAATGACTCAGTCATAAGCTTTGCAAGAAAATCATCGACTGTCTTTGTCGTGCGCGCCATGGTCTCCTCAAGAGAATAGTCCGCATAGGTTTCATATCCAAGTAACTGTGCTGATTTTATACGAAGATCAACAATTTTCTTTACTATCTCCGTATTATCATTCTCTCCACCTATCGCCTTTGTGTTATATGCCATATACATCTGTCTGCGAAGCTCCCTGTCTGTACTATACTTCATAAAAGGACCGTAGCTCGGAATATCCAGTGTAAATGCCCAGCCATCAAGACCTTTTTCGGCCGCCGTAGCCGCACCAAGTTCCCTTACATAATCAGGCAGGCCGGCAAGCTGGCTCTCGTCTGTGAGATGAAGTGTATATGCGTTCGTTGCCGCCAGCACATTTCTTCCGAATTTAAGCGACAGTACTGAAAGTTCTTCCGCATATTTGCTATAAATCTCTTTCTCAGCATCTGGAAGGGCAGCTCCGTTTCTCGCAAATGACTTATAAGTATTCTCCAAAAGCTTCTGCTGATCCTTTTCCAGAGACAGAGTCTCCCTCATATCATAGACAGCTTTGACTCTCTCAAAAAGTTTCTCATTCAATGAAACATACATGGAATATTCAGTAAGTTTAGGAGAGACCTCTTCCGCGACAGACTGCATCTGCTCGTCGGAATCAGCCTCCAACAAATTGAAGAATATTCCTGAAACCTTGTCCAGGGTGCGGCCGCTATACTCCAGCGCCTCTATAGTATTCTCAAAAGTCGGCGCTTCCGGATTGTTTACAATAGCATCAATCTCAGCCTTTGCCTGCCTGATTCCTTCCTCAAATGCTGGCAGATAATGCTCATTCCTGATTTTATCAAACTGCGGTGCCCCCCACTTATTGGGAGACTCTGTCAATAACGGATTTTCCATCTTACAAGATAAAGTTAATGCAAGTGCTGCACCTGCCGTTAGAAATATTTTTCTCATAACTAATAATGTTGTTCATCTCACAAAGATAAGTATAACATCCGAAAAGACACATAAAATACAAAAGATAAAATCCAGTGATTTTTACCTGGAAGCATGGATTTAATCTACTTTGTACCATCCGGCAGGCAAGACACCTGATCTATAGACTTGACTCTGCTTCCTGAAACAGTAATCTTTATATCATAGCACCATAACTCCGTTGACCTCCTGTACTTGTGATATGATGTTACATGGTCGAAATCAAAGCCCAGATGACGAAGATCTGTCATATCTATACTGTTGACCTTATGCCTGAGGAGCTTCCTCAGTATATCATAGTTCTTCTCCAACGCGTGCAGGACTCTCACCTTCGATATTTTGCTGCTTCTGGTTTTCCTGTTGTTGTACTTGTTCTTACAGGATTCACAGCAGAATTTCTTGTCTTGCCTGCCATACAATATAGGGTCACCGCACTCAAGGCAGGATCCCTGTTTCATTCCTGCTGATGGAAGCATCTTATAAACTGCGTCCTCATTATCCCCGTCTGCGATTACGCTTTGCCAATGATTCAAGTCATTCATATGTGAAAAGTTTTTAGTATCACTAATTTGGGCATTTCACATCTTAAACAAAAAACAATGTGGCGAAAAAGAAAATAATCAATGAAAATTTTCTCTTTTTTAAATAATTTACTGTTTGTTAGCGCCGTTACCCTTATTTTTAATTCACCTTTTCCATACAGCTGTATTTTCCAGGCAAGGCCAAGAAAAAGAAAAAACATAAAGAAACAGAAAAAGCATACATAGATGATTTGCATGAGTGTCTTAGTCACTGAAAATTTACTTTACTTTGCAAAAGACCTCAACAGGAGCGCTCATAAAACTACAGGTCTAAAAGTACATTAAAATCACAATTATGGAACAGTTGAACAGAATCGAATTGAGGGGAAACGTAGGTAATGTACGCATCTCAGATGTAGGAGACAATAAAGTAGCACGCTTTTCTCTTGCCACAAATTTCATTTACAAAGGAAAAGACAATGAAGGAATCGTGGAAACCACTTGGCACAACATAGTAGCCTGGAGCGGAAAAGGAATGCCTGACTTCTCCGTAATAACCAAAGGTGCTCCGCTTTATGTATGCGGAAGGTTAAGGACATCCAAATATACAGGAAACGACGGCACAGAAAAAACAAGCTATGAAGTGATAGCATATAAAGTTGAGCCTGCAGACAAGAATTATATTCCACCTAAAGAATAAGAAGTTGACAGAACGAACCTGCTCTATATTTGGATATTCATCAATGTCATCATCTGACGGATACCATCAAGACAGAGCAGGTTTTATTTCACTTTCCAAAAACACAGTTGACAAAAGAATATGCAAATCGCATCGTTACCTTTCATAAATTTTATATATCTTTATGGTTGCAAAAAATAATAACCATTATTATGGAAATCTGGCACATCTGGGTCATCATTGCCCTGATTTTTTTCTTAATCGAAATCTTCACCAGCGGTTTTGCCGTTGCTTGTTTCAGCATAGGAGCTTTGACGTCTGCAATCGGAGCAGCATGTAACATTCATATAATCTGGCAGATTATAATTTTTGCAGTCTTTTCGGTGGTCTCTCTCATATTTGTCAGGCCGCTGGTTATAAAATTTTTTTTCAAATCAGGCAAAGGCAGAAGAACAAACGCCGATGCACTTATAGGGAAAAAAGGCAAAGTCACTCAAGATATTGATTCGGCGACAGGATACGGCAGAGTAGCCATTGATGGAGATGACTGGAAAGCGGTAAGCATTGACGGGCAGAACATTCCAAAGGGTTCTGATGTAGAAGTTGTAAAGATAGAAAGTATCATATTAACAGTAAAAACCATATAGTTATGATTGGAACATATGTAATTGTCGGCATTATCGCACTGATAGCCCTTACTTTTGTTATACTCGGTTTGATAATTGTCCCGCAAAGCGAGACTCAGATAATCGAAAGACTCGGAAAATATCACCGTACACTTCCTTCCGGAATCAACATCATTTGGCCGATACTTGACCGGCCACGTGAAATGTACTTCAGATATGTAATCACCGATTCAAACGGGAATCATATTGTAAGAAACAGACTGACCAGCAAAGTGGATCTCCGAGAGCAACTTATCGATTTTCCACCACAGAGTGTCATCACAAAAGACAATGTAATGACCAGCATCAATGCAATTCTGTATTATCAGATTATGGACCCTGTAAAAGCTATGTATGAAATTGCAAATCTTCCTGATGCCATAGAAAAACTGACACAGACTACATTAAGAAACATTATCGGAGAACTTGAGTTTGACGAAACCCTGACATCAAGAGATACCATAAACACTAAACTCCGCGATGTTCTTGATGATGCCACAAACAAATGGGGAGTGAAAGTCAACCGCGTTGAAGTCCAGGACATCACTCCTCCGACATCAGTTAAAGATGCAATGGAGCAACAAATGCAGGCAGAAAGAGAAAAACGTGCAAAGATTCTTCGCGCTCAGGGAGAAAAAGAAGCAGCCATTTTAAAATCAGAAGGTGAAAAAACCTCAAAAATCAATCAGGCAGATGCAGAAAAGCGGTCAAATATTCTTTTGGCTGAAGGAGAAGCAGCTGCAAAAATCGCTGTAGCAAACGCAGAAGCAGAGGCCATTGCCAAAGTGGCAGAAGCTATCGGGAAATCCGACATATCCCCTGCAAACTATATGCTTGCCGAAAAATACATCAACGCCCTTGAAAGGATGACATCAGGAAAAGATACCCGCACGGTATACATGCCCTATGACGCTTCTGCAATGCTAAGTAGCCTGGGAAGCATCAAAGAGCTTTTCAAAGATTCCGAAAACAAGCATTAATTTACAGAATAGCATCTATACTCACCTATCTGGCTATATGGAAAGGCTGACAGTCTGGCTTCCAAATCCGGACTGTCATGGATATGGGACGTATTTATCATTAGGATATGGTTTCCATTGTCTGAAGAGAGGTATTCACCAGGATTCCTGCCATAGCTGACAACGTCCTCTCCAAGATAAACGTCCATATTTTCAGAACGAGATACAAACAATGTAACAAACCTGCATTCAGTCCCTGACTCGGAAGCCATCTGACCTGCTACCTTGCACAAATTGGCATAACCGATATAGTCATTGGCTTCAGGAATCATAGGAGAAGCGGCAAAAACGCATGCAAGCATTGACAGTGCCATTGAAATTACCGGTTTGCTCCACTCATTCCCTCTGAAAATAAACCATAGGGAAAGACAGCCTCCAAGTATGAGAAAGGACATAGCAATGTACGTGAATGGAGACAATACGAAGCTATAGCTTTCCATAAGTTTTGCCAATTGAGGTATTTTACCATATACGGAAAGAGCACCTACGGCTATAAAACCAGCAAGTACGAATATCAGAGACGGGATTGCCAGAGACAGTTTTATCCAGTACCTGCTTTCAAACCTTCCCGACTGTACGGAAAACAAATATACGAGAAAAGGAAAAATAGGGAGAAGATATATGGCAAGTTTTGAACTGAAAGATGACATCATTACAAAAGCAGTTATTACAACGGAAGCATATAATCTGGCTGATATGTTGCGATATCCTTTCGTTAAAAACGACGCTGCCAGTCCTGCAATAAGCAACAGCGAATAAGGAGCAATAATATACCATATAACCATAAAATAATACCAGAAAGGTTCTTTATGGTGAAATGCATTTACAGCTCTGTCAACGGTCTGATGGAAAAGCAGGTTTTCAAGATAGGAAGTTCCTCCATCAATCCACACACCGGTAAACCAAACAGCACACAAACCGGCTATTATAGCCCAGGTCTTCCATCCTAAATATTTACATATATCCCGCAACTTGCCTTCCGATAATAGAAAAACAATAATGGCAAGCGGTGGAAGAAGCAAACCTACAGGACCTTTGGTAAAAAGAGCAAGGAATATATACAGAGGAAGCAGATAACTGTGCAGTTTCGTGTTTCCTGAATTCACATACATCTTATAGAAAGAATACAAGGCTAGTACAATGAACATACACATAAGCATATCCATACGCAAAAATATGGCGGTACCGATAAAGAGAGCAGATGTACCAAGCATCAAGGCAGAAGCAAACCTTTCAGAAAAAGAATAAATCAGACTATTGCGAGAGAACTCCTGAACCGCCCACTTGTCCATCACTCCAATTATTACCAAAGCTGGAATAAAAGACAAGAGAGACAGCGCGAATATGCTGTGCCCTCCAAATACTAGTCTCATAGCCATTATTAACCAGAAATAAAGCGGAGGTTTGTCGGCATAAGCTTCTCCCTGATTTGTAAACGCAAATACATGGCCTTCTCTGATTGCCTCATCGGCAATGCTAAGATAACGCAGTTCATTGGCAGGTGTGAAATCTCTCAATATCATAAGAGGAGTCAAGGCTGCAAGTATAATCAAGGACGCAGCAAAGACAGGATGAGACTTTAGCAATTGTTTCATAATGCTTTATTTATTGGTCGGAATAATTTCAGATGGCACGGATTTACGGGCTCTGAATCCTATAGTAAGGTTTCGACAATACGCTACAAAACCAAATGACTGCCCAAGTATAAGGACAGGGTCTTGCCTGAAAAGTCCATAAGCGATAATGGTTCCTGAACCTATAAGGCTTATTACCCAAAATCCTGCCGGCAAGAAAGACTCATGTCTTCTCACGGAATAAACCCATTGATAAACAAAGCGAAGCGTAAAGATTATCTGACCTGCAGAACCAAAAATCACTAGCCAAAACGGTACCTCCTCATTTCTGAAAAATGATGTAACGAATGCATCCAGATCTTTCAACATGAACAGAAGTGCCGCTACAGGAACAACAATCAGTACTGTTTTCAGAACAGGTCCGAATTTCTGCCACACTCCTTTTGAATTTAGATTCCACAGATATATGTAACAGGAGAGAAACTGACCAAGTATTATAGAAAAATCATCTCTCAGCCACCCGTAAAAACATAGTAGATATGCCCCTACCACACTTAATACCCAATATGCTGAAGGAGACACAACGGTTTTGGCCTTTTCGGACTTTATCCACTGGAAAATTGTCCTTGCAGAAAAGAAAAACTGCGCAATAAACCCTATGGCATAAACAAATATATTATCACCCATACAACACTCCGGATTATAGGTCAGAATCTTTAACCTTGTAATTAATATATCTAGGTTTCATCCACCTATAAGCGAAACAGTCGGCAAATGGCCCCAATAGTCTGTTCCATAAATGGAATTTTGACTTGCCGGCGACACGCGGGAAATGACGAACAGGAATCTGCTTGTAAGTCCCGCCATCCTGAAGCAGGACAAGAGCAGGCAGGAAACGGTGCATTCCCTTGAATAACGGAATACGTTTTGCGCAATCTGTATGAAGGACCTTCAACGGGCATCCTGTATCAGCAGCCCCGTCATTTGTCATCATTCTTCTGAAAGAATTTGCAATTCTTGACTGTATCTTTTTGAAACCCGTATCCTTGCGGTTTGCCCTTATTCCTGTTACCATACTATAGTCCGCAATATCCTCAAGAAGCAGGTTGAAATCTTCAGGTGCCGTTTGCAAGTCTGCATCCATATAGCCGACATACTCAGATTCCGTATAATCTATTCCAGCCTTCAGAGCTGCACTCAATCCTGCATTCTTCTCAAAACTCATATAGAAAAAATCATTTGTCCTTGAACACATGTCCCTAAGCTTCTCCCCGCTCCCGTCAACAGAACCGTCATCCACAAAAAGCACACATGCAGGAACTTTGCACACAGGTAAAAAACTCCCAAGCCTCTTGCCGAGCGCATCTATATTTTCAATTTCATTATAAATCGGAACAATTATAGTGAACCTGTATTCCGATGTCCTGTTTCCATATTGTATCATTGTATTCTAAAATGCAAATTGTACTTCTAATCATAAATAGTGCCTATATCTGAATTAAACAAAAAAATAATCCATATTTGAACTTTATGAAAATAAAATTATCCGATTTGACAAGTTTATAACATTGTTAATAATTCGTCAAATTCAGATTTGAATAAGTAAAATTTAGAGCTATATTTGCGCCTTGATCTATTGAACAGGTATTTTTTTATGGAAATGGAGAAAAAATTTAAAGACGGCCAATGGAGCCGCACAATTGATGTATCGGACTTTGTCTACAGAAACATCACCCCTTACACAGGTGACGCATCCTTTCTGCAAGGACCTTCTGCACGCACGAAAAAACTATGGGACGAATGCCTGAAGGCATTGGAAGAAGAAAGAAGCAATAATGGCGTCAGATCTGTCGACGCTTGTACAATATCTACAATTACCTCTCACAAGGCTGGTTATATCGACAAGGAATCAGAACTTATTGTTGGACTTCAGACCGATGAACTTCTGAAAAGGGCTATCAAGCCTTTTGGAGGTTATCGTGTAACAGAGAAAGCATGTCGTGAAAACGGAGTGGAAATCGACCCTAAGGTAAAAGAAATATTCACCCACTACCGCAAGACACATAATGACGGAGTTTTCGATGTATATACAGAGGAAATTCTGAAATTCAGATCACTCGGCTTTTTGACAGGTCTTCCTGACAACTACTCAAGAGGAAGAATCATCGGAGACTACAGAAGACTTGCACTCTACGGCGCAGACAGGCTTATTGAAGCTAAAAAAGACGATCTGAAGAAGCTTACAGGACCGATGACTGAAGACAGGATCAGACTCCGTGAAGAAGTGGCTGAACAGATCCGCGCTTTGGGAGAAATAAAAACTCTCGGAGAGTACTATGGTCTGGAACTTGGCCGTGCTGCACACAATGCACAGGAGGCTGTTCAGTGGGTCTATATGGCATATCTCGCTTCCGTAAAGGAACAGGACGGAGCTGCAATGTCATTGGGTAATGTATCCTCATTCCTTGATATCTTTATCCAGTATGATCTGGACCACAATCTCATCGATGAAACATTCGCTCAGGAGTTAGTTGACCAGTTCGTAATGAAACTCAGAATGGTACGTCACTTGAGAATGCAGTCTTACAACGATATTTTCGCAGGGGATCCTACGTGGGTTACAGAATCCCTCGGAGGCCGCTTCAATGATGGAAAAGTAAAAGTAACAAAGACGTCATTCAGATTCCTCCAGACCCTCTATAATCTTGGACCTGCTCCGGAACCTAATATGACAGTTCTCTGGAGCCCTGAACTTCCTGAAGGATTCAAGGAATTCTGCGCAAAAGTATCTGTAGATACAAGTTCAGTGCAATATGAAAACGATGATCTTATGCGCCATGTCCGCAGTTGTGACGATTACGGTATCGCCTGCTGCGTATCATATCAGGCCATCGGAAAGGCTATCCAGTTCTTCGGGGCACGTGCAAACCTCGCAAAAGCCCTTCTGCTTGCAATCAACGGAGGACGCTGTGAGAACACCGGAACCCTTATGGTAGAAGGTATTGAGCCGCTTAAGAGCGATGTTCTTGACTTCGAAGAAGTAATGAGAAATTACGCAAAGGTACTTCATCAAGTGGCCAGAGTCTATAATGAGGCCATCAATATCATCCACTATATGCATGACAAGTATGACTATGAAAGGTCTCAGATGGCATTCATAGATACAAATCCATCTATCAATCTTGCATATGGTGTAGCCGGACTCTCCATAGCAGTGGATTCCCTTTCTGCAATCAAGTATGCAAAAGTCACTGCACACCGCAACGCAGACGGACTCACTGACGGCTTTACTATAGAAGGAGATTACCCTTGCTTCGGAAACGACAATGATAAAGTTGACTCTATAGCAGTTGATCTGGTACATTTCTTCAGCAAGGAACTCAGCAGTCTTCCTGTGTACAAGAATGCTGTTCCAACACTATCTCTCCTTACAATCACGTCAAATGTGATGTACGGCAAAAAGACAGGTGCCACACCTGACGGAAGAGCAAAAGGCGTAGCTTTCGCACCGGGAGCAAACCCTATGCACGGAAGAGATTCCCACGGAGCGATTGCATCACTCAGTTCCGTGGCAAAACTCGACTACCACGATGCTATGGACGGAATCAGCAACACATTCTCTATCGTACCAAAATCGCTTGGTCCGACTCAGGAGGAAAGAATAGAGAATCTGGTTACAATGATGGACGGATACTTCAGCAAAGGCGCTCATCACCTCAATGTCAACGTTCTGAACAGAGAAATGCTTGAAGACGCAATGGAACATCCGGAAAAATATCCACAGCTTACAATCAGAGTGTCAGGGTACGCAGTAAACTTCGTCAAACTGAGCCGCGAACACCAGCTGGAGGTCATAGCCAGAACATTCCATAAATCAATGTAAGTATATATTGCAAATCATTGAATATGAAAATTAAAGTTCATTCATTCGAGTCAATGGGAACTTACGACGGGCCGGGTCTCCGGCTCGTCGTTTTTCTGCAGGGATGCCCGTTCCGCTGCCTCTACTGCGCCAATCCTGATACCATTCCGGCAGAAGGAGGTACCATAACAGATATGGAAGATATAGTCAAAATGGCTGTAAACCAGAAACCGTTCTTCGGCAAAAGAGGTGGTGTAACCTTTTCCGGCGGCGAACCGACCATGCAGGCAAAAGCTCTCGTTCCTATAGTAAAGGAACTAAAATCAAACGGAATACATGTCTGCATAGATACCAATGGAGGAATCTGGAACAGCGATGTAGAAGAACTTTTCACTCTTGCTGACCTGATACTTCTTGATATAAAGGAGTTCAATGACAGCAGACACATAGCACTTACAGGCAGAAGCAACTCCAGGACTCTGGAAACAGCCAAATGGCTGGAAGAACACGGAAAACCATTCTGGCTCAGATATGTACTTGTTCCGGGGTACAGTGATTTCGAAGAAGATATACGTGCACTTGGCGAACATTTCGGATGTAAAAACTCTGGAAGCGACGGACATTCGTGCGGATATAAGATGATACAGAGAGTCGAAATCCTGCCATACCACACTCTCGGAGTCAACAAATACGAAACCTTGGGACAGGAATATAAACTGAAAGAGGTTCCTCTGAATACAGAAGAACAGCTGAGAAAGGCAGAAGCCGTTTTCAATGAATACTTCGACAACACTGTCCTTAACTGATGATGTCTCATATTCTGAAGATTAGGGACAGGAGCTGCAAATCAAAATATCGAAGTTAACGTCATAATATTTTAGAAGTTGTTTAAATTTTTGTCATTATAAATTTTATGAGGTATTTTTGAGGATGTTTTCTGTGACTTTTTGAAAAAGATAACAGTGTTATCTGACTGAAAAAAGTCGTGGAAAACAGACCTAAAAGAGCCATAAAAGAATTTTTGAAAAATTTTTAAACAGCTTCTTATTTGTTATTCTGAATTATATAGAATAATTTTGAGAAGCTGTTCAATATTTGAGCAGCTTCGATAATTCAATATATATAAGTTTACCGGTATGGAAGCATCAGGAAAAAAAGTGGCTCTCGTGCTATCAAGCGGAGGTCCCAGGGGATTTGCCTACATAGGAGCAATTGAAGAACTTGAAGCCAGAGGATATAATATAACTTCAGTAGCAGGAACCTCTATCGGTTCACTGATTGGAGGTATGTATGCTGCCGGCAAACTGGAAGAAATCAAGGATTGGCTGTTTTCTCTGGATGCCTGGAAGGTATTTACACTGATGGACCTATCCATCAGTATGAACCATCTTGTCAAGGGAGACAAGGTAATAGAGGCAATGAAGACAATAGTTCCTGATATAAATATTGAAGACCTTAAAATTCCATATAAAGCCGTTGCGACAGACTTCTACACCGGCGAAGAAGTAATATTCGACCGCGGCCACATGTTTCAGGCTATCAGAGCATCAATATCCATTCCATCACTTTTCAGACCTGTAAAAATAGGAACAAGGACACTTATTGATGGAGGAATAGTAAATACTCTTCCTTTAGACATCGTCGATAGGACAGAAGACGACATTCTCGTAGGCATAGATGTAAATGACGTAGATATCGACAAAATCAGGCACATACTCAGGGAAGATGCTGAAATGACAGCACATAAAGAAGCTTTGGAAAAAGCCCGGAACCTAAAGGCAAAAGCTGTGATAAATGCCGTTAAAAACAATGGGACCATGAGCATTATGGAAAAGCTCAAACTGGCAAGCATACAAGGTCAGGAAATGCTGAAATATGCAATGGAGCCGTCTGCAAAACAGGACGGACTTCTTAATGCAGAGTCGTCATATTATAAAATCCTTACCAGGACATTCAGTCTTATGAACCACACCATTGCAAGACTTGCCGTAGAACTCACACCACCGGATATTCTTGTAAGTATGCCATTTGACGCATTCGGTGAAATATCAGACTATGCCAAAGCCCGGGAAATCTCAGAAATGGGACGTGAAATGATGGCTGACGCACTTGACAGATACGAACACAAGTTATGACTAAGTGGCAGGCAGTCCACAAGTACGCCAGCTTGAAAAATCAGAACTTGAACTTTCCTAAAAGTGCAGGTCTTACCTTTATTCTGGCAGCTCGCAGAAAAAGAAGATACTGGCCCAAATAATAAGAAATCATTATAAGCAAGTCTTGCCCTTCTACCGGTGAGACAAACTTGTTCCACCCGAGAATGAGATCGGAGAATACAAACATTACTGCACCTAATGCATACATCCAACTTCTCTGCAACAAAGCCGTATATAGCATCAGCGATATGACAGTCACATAACATCCTACTCCTGTACGTAGCATTCCTGCCGGGGCTTCCGGGACAACATTCACCATAGCGAAAATAACAAGAATAATCACCATTGTCCCCATTGCCGCAGCATAGCCTACTCGCCTCAAGAGTTTTCCTTCAGTACGGAATGACTGGAAGCGCATCCACATCTTTCCTATGAAAAAAAGTATTATAAAAAGGTGCGCAACAGCGAAACAAGACATCTGGACAATAAAACTGCCAGCAGCCCCGGCATAATCCCCGGCTGCCGATGCCAGCATTGCAAGGCTCATAGGCCATGGAAGAAGCCAAAAAGAGAAAAGAGACAATACAGTCAGCGGGAATCCGATCTTGTACGGAATGTCCACAGGTATGAAATAAAAAACTGCAAAAAGCAAAAAAAAAGCACTGGACCATAATGCCAGAGTAGCAAGTCTCTTGTCTGAAATTCCTTTCCCGAACATATTCTTGTATTTTTTCTATAAAGATAAAAACAGTTTCTTAAAACGCAAATCTGTTTTGGCATAAAGTTGGTATAAGGAATAATCGGTTAGTTTAAACATAAATATTGATACATAAACAAATAGCGGGGCTGAGTCGTGAGATTCGCCCCGCTTTTGCTATACCATCGTTCCTCCGATTATATCCTGAAGTTCATCCGTTATGGCCTGCTGCCTCTGCTTGTTGTACTGAAGTGTTATATCCTGAAGCAGCTGCGTTCCGTTGTCACTTGCCACCTGCATTGCCACCATTATGGCAGCATGTTCTGCAGCATTGGCATCAAGCATTACGGCATAAATTTTCAACAGCAGAACTTTAGGAAGGAGAGAGGCAAGCACTTCCGGCAGACCAGGCTCCACTATGTAATCTGGAACAGACAGATTTTCATCCCCGTTACTATGGTTCAAATTATCCGGTGCTTTGTCCAGAGAAAGAGGTAGGTAGGTCTCACGGACAGGAACTTGCGAAGAAGAAGATTTGCAATGATTGTAAACCAGTTCTACCTTATCAACTTCTCCTGACAGATATAGCCCTATAAGGACTTCTGCCAGTCCTGAAGTATCTTCATATGACGGTTTGTCAGCCATCTTAATATAATCTCCCTTGGAGACAATACCCATTTTTCTGGCGGCTTCTACCATTTTCCGTCCTACTGCGAATACCATAATGTCATCTTTAGAAAGCCCTTGAGACATATACTCGGATACTACTTCAGAAAGGTGCTTGGCAGCAGAAGAATTGAATGCCCCACACAATGATGAATTCGATGAAAATGCCACCACAGCAACTTTCCTTACAGGACGGACTTGCAGATATCTGTCACCTCCGGAAATACCTGAGGAAAGAAGATCCGCCAGAATGCTGTACATCCTTTTTTCATAAGGAAGCAGGTTGCCAATGGCGTTTTGTGCCTTACGGAACTTTGAAGATGCCACGAGCTTCATTGCCGATGTAATCTTCAGAGTGCCGTTTATGGAGTTGATCCTGCGTTTTATTTCTTTGAGTGATGCCATTTCTGTCTTTATTTTTACTTGGAGCACTTGAACTGCAGAGCAGTTGCAGCAGCCTCTTTTTCTATTATCTTGCCGATATTCCCGTCAATCTGGCCTGCCGCCAGAGGAAACAGTACGTCAGCCTCATGAGATGCGTGCATCCTGTCCAGGAAAGCATCCTGGAAATCCCTGATTTTTTCTATCGGAACATTTTTCATAAGACCGTTTACACCGCAATACAATATAGCTATCTGATCACCTACAGGCATAGGAGAATACTGAGGCTGGATCAGAAGCTGGTTATTCTTCCGGCCCTTGTCAATTGCCATCGCTGTGACTGCATCCATATCACTGCTGAACTTTGAGAAAGACTCCAGCTCCCTATACTGAGCCTGATCAATCTTAAGTGTTCCGGCAACTTTTTTCATGCTCTTGACCTGGGCACTTCCTCCGACTCTGGATACCGAAATTCCCACGTTGATGGCAGGACGGAAGCCTTGGTTGAACAAGTCTGTCTCAAGGAAAATCTGACCGTCAGTAATGGATATAACATTGGTCGGAATATATGCCGACACGTCTCCTGCCTGAGTCTCGATTATAGGCAGAGCCGTAAGAGACCCACCTGATTTGACCTTACCTTTCAGACTTTCCGGAAGATCATTCATCTGTTCTGCAACTTCCTGCTGGTCAATAATCTTTGCAGCTCTCTCAAGCAGTCTGGAATGAAGGTAGAAAATATCTCCCGGATAGGCTTCACGGCCTGAAGGACGACGAAGAATCAAAGAAACTTCCCTGTATGCCACGGCCTGCTTTGAAAGGTCATCATATACCACCAGGGCATGACGTCCCGTATCACGGAAATACTCACCTATGGCAGCTCCTGCAAAAGGTGCATAATACTGCAGTGCGGCAGGATCTGCAGCCGTAGCTGCTACTACTACAGTATAATCCATCGCCCCTTTCTCTCTGAGAACATTTACAATATTTGCTACTGTAGAACCTTTCTGTCCGACAGCCACATATATACAATAAACCGGCTTTCCTGCAAGATATGCCTCTCTTTGATTTATTATAGTATCTATAGCAATGGCTGTCTTGCCGGTCTGACGGTCGCCGATAATCAGTTCTCGCTGACCGCGTCCGATAGGAATCATTGCATCGATGGCTTTCAGACCTGTCTGGAGAGGCTCTGTCACCGGCTGACGGAAAATCACTCCCGGAGCCTTGCGTTCAAGAGGCATTTCCACCAGTTCGCCGCCTATTTTCCCCATTCCGTCAAGGGGGACGCCAAGAGGATCCACTACCCTGCCCAGCATACTTTCTCCCACATTGATTGATGCAATATGCCCTGTCCTACGGACTGTCATACCTTCTTTAATCTGATCTGTCGGCCCAAGAAGCACTGCACCTACATTGTCTTCTTCAAGGTTCATCACCACAGCTCTGACGCCGTTGTCAAACTCAAGAAGTTCATTGGCTTCAGCATTGTCAAGACCATAAATCCTGACCACTCCGTCACTAACCTGTAGCACTTCCCCGACTTCTTCATACTTTAAGTCTGTGCTGATCTCCTCAAGCTGCTTCAGCAGAAGATCTGATATTTCACTTGGTCTGATATTTTGCGGCATAACTATTAAACTATTCTTCTATTCTTTTCTATAAACTGGCGTCTGACGGCTTTCAGCTGAGAGACAGTACTTGCATCCATTCTGTATCCGTCCAATTCTACTACGAATCCTCCTATTATCTCCGGATCGACCCTATGCTCGAAAACCACAGAATCTCCGGTACGGCCCTCAACTACCGATGCGATTCTTTTTTCCAGCCCGTCAGACGGCACTGCAGTTACAAGCCTGCATACCTTTATTTTATGCGTCTTCCTGTACTGTGAAATAAACGAGAATAAAATAAATCTCAAGTATTTCATACGCTTATTCCTGATAACCAGCCGGATGAATCTTTTAAGTTCATCCGCCATATTCCCTCCTAAAGCAGCTTCACATAAATCACTCTTCATTGAGCCTGGAACAGCAGAGGGATTGTCTATAAGAGACCGGAGTCTGGATACTGACTCCAGTTCTTTACTCAGCTGCAGGACCTGCCTGTAAACAGTCTCCCCGTTCCCTGTCTCATCTACATATTTGAGAAGGGCCGAAGCATATCTGTATGACACTATTCCGGAATTCATAATGAAGCTCCTCAATTAGCATTTTTACCACTGGCGGCAACAGCCTCGTCAAGCATCTTGTCCACAAGTTCCATCTGCGCCTTGTCTGAAGACAAGTGAGCCCGGACTATTCTTTCCGCCACATCCACTGAGAGCATTGCGACCTGGCTGCGTATCTCGCTCATGGCACTTTCCTTTTCAGCCTGAATCCTGGCCCTTGTTTCTGACAGAATCTTTCCGGCCTCGTCCCTGGCCTGCTCTTTGGCCTTGTTTATGATGGCATCTCTGGCATCAGAGGCCTCCTTAAGAATGCGGTTCTGTTCAGTCCTGGCCTGCTCTATTAGTTTTGACTGCTCTTCCATCATACGGCCCATCTTTTCATCTGCTTCCTTTGCAAGTTCCAGCGAATGCTCGATATATTCCTTTCTTTTATCAAGCATTGATGTAATCATAGGAAAACCGAACTTTGCCAAAAGAGCAAATACAATTATAAAGATAAGCAGCATCCAGAACAACAGTCCTGTATCTGGCAGCAACAGAGACATATCAAACCTCCTCTGTTAGCTTGCAGCTATGAAGCATACGATTACAGCAAAAAGTGCAACACCCTCGATAAGGGCTGCGGCTATAAGCATACCTGTCCTTACCTTTCCGGCAGCCTCAGGCTGGCGTGCTATAGACTCCATTGCCGCACTTCCGATTTTACCGATTCCCAAACCGGCACCAATAGCGGCTATACCTGCGCCTAAAGCGGCTCCTACTTTTCCCAAAGCAGCACCGGCTGCTGTTTGAAGCAATAATGTAGATAGTAACATAATACTGTTTATTTAATTGATTGTTATTATATTCAAATTAATTCCCAATTCATTCCACCTCCGGTTCCTGACGTGAAAGTCCTATGAACACAGCGGAAAGCATTGTAAATACATACGCCTGTATAAATGCCACAAGCAACTCAAGACAGTCCATAAATACCCCGAAAAATACTGCAGCCACTGTCAT